>CAJFNT010000045.1 GCA_904395315.1 uncultured Clostridia bacterium | reverse complement strand
TACGACGGCGGAGCTTTAAAGAGCTTGAAGGTATATGACGTCAATTTTGAAAACGGTGAGGCAAAGCAGGAGGCGGCAGTGCCGGAGGGAACGGTATTCTATCTCTGGAACAGCCTGAGCGGAATGCAGCCGATGGCAGAAAGCCTCGAATACACCGGCGCGGCAGAGGAGACTGCTGCACCGACAAAGGCGCCCGAAACGGCGGCGCCGGCAACTGCGACGCCTACTGCTGTTCCGCCTGAGCCGACAAATCCGCCGATCTTCGCGCGTGACTTTGAGGACGGGGATATGAGCGGCTGGCGTCAGAGCAATGGCGGAGAAAACACTATAATGACTGACAGCGATCCGATTATCGGCAAATACATGAATCAAAAAGGCGGCGGAGGCGGATCAAGAGCTGTTGAATATAAGTTTTCAACTCCAATAACAGATAATTTTGTTTTTGAGGCGGATGTGAAAGCCGCAAGCACAGATCAATATTCGGCGGATATAAGTCTTCTCGGATCGAATACCACTGTAAACAGTACAGGGACAAATAATGTTCCGGTGGACGGATTGATCTTCAAGGCGGATGTAAACAAAAATGAATCAAGATTTCTGCTTAATAATGAACAGTCTGCTAAGGGCTCGACATTGGACAGCATAACAGGCAAGAAAATACTTTCTTATGAATTCCCGGAGGGAAGCTGGGTACATATAAGAGCGATATGTAATTTTGATGACCAAACGACACGAGTTCAGCTCACATCGCTTGATGGAAGTGAAGTGTATTTTGACGGAAAAGTTGATATGTATTCGGGTTCGGAGCAAACGATAGACGATCTTCAAAGGATATATATAGTTGCTCCGCGTCCGAATCAGGATTTCGGCATTGACAATATAGTTATAAGGAAAGCCAACAGCAGCGAGATCGCCGAGGAGGTAAATTTCCATAAAGTAACTATCATAACTAATGGCGATCCTTATACATACTATACGGAAAACGGAAAGCCTGTTTTTGAGCTTTATCTCCCTGATGTTTCCGCTTTCGGGGATGCCTTTGAGGGCTGGGATATAAACGGAACGGTTTATACGACAGAGCAGGTCAAAGCTCTTCCGATAACAGCTGACACTACTGTTACCGCTGTGATAAACAGCTCGTATGTGGAGAAGGCGAAGGAAGTCGAATTTGCAAATTTCCCGACTGACGGAAGACTTGTAATGTCGGCTGACGCGAACAGCACGGATTATTATAAAAATGTAATATCCATCAAAATAACCGGAGAGGCGGGCACTGATCTTGCGTCAGCTCCGGATGACAGAGCAGAGCCGAAAATAGATTGGGAATTCATAGGTTTTCATACTATGCATGGTGAACCGACAAACGACGATAAGACAACGGTGTTCCCCGGAACGAAGATGTTTTGTGACAATTACGGAAGAGTAACTGTGGATGATGAATATCAGCCGGAGATAAGCTTTGAGCTGAGAAACACCTCCGAGAATTATTACGGCAAGGTGAGGGCAACGGTAAGCTATGCGGGAGAAACCTTTAAATTAGAGAGACCGCTTGTTATAATAGGAAACAGTTCGCAGACAGCCGGTGTTCTGTTCCCAAAGACCGGATATGTGTCCGACTTTAATATGTTTGAGGACGGCATGGAGGGTGATTATACGGATGATAAAAGCCTTCTCGGCGGATGGGATATAATTGGTTCAAACTCAACAAATCAGATAGGTGTGTATAGTGATGAGGACGGTAAATTCATGCGCGTCAGCAAGAATGAGAAAAAGGACTCAAGCTATTTCTATACAGAGCTGAGCACTACATCGGACCAGCTTATATTTACGCAGGATATAAGGTTTAATACTCCGCTTGCGACTATATATTATAAAGGGGAAGCGCCGAACTCATTCAGTAAAAACCAGACAGCGTTCAATGTAGTGTTCAATGATGGTGTCATAACGATAAACGGCGTTGAGGCGGCAGCGGGACTTGAACAAGGCACATGGTATAAGCTTGTCATTTCGGCTGCGGTATCATCTCAGAAATGTTGGGCGAAGGTATATTCGGAAGACGGAATTCTTATTGGAGAATCAGAAACGGTAGATTTTGAAAATGAGAACGTTTCCGCTCCGTATGTATACTGTTACAGGCTGAGCGATAAGAATAATGCTCAATCTTCTGTAGACGTGAACGATATAGTGATATCCAAAGCTGAAACTGACGATGAACATTTGAAGATCACTTTCGAAAACAGCGCGCTTACGATCCCCGATGATGATAACTCGGCTGAGACGGCTGCGATATTTGAAGGCAGCACTGTGGAAGGCTATGAGCTTATAGGAAGTGTTGATTGGACTGTTGCCGATGATTCGGCAGACGGCGTTTCGGTAAAAGCAAACTCCGATACACATACAGCGGTGGTCTCGATAACGAAGGAGGCTGCTGCGGGAACAGTTCCCATAAGAGCTGCAATTGACGGACAGAGTGTTACAGCCGAAGTGTCGCTTACGGGAACAAGAGAATCTGTAGCATTTACAAACAGGCCGAGAAGCATTATGATCCCCTCGGATGGAATGACCGAAGTTCAGTATGCAGCTGTAGTACGTGACGGACAGGGGCATGATATAGCCGAAAGAGCAATAGAGTATTCTCTTGAAACACCGTTAAACGGTGTAAGCATAGATCCGTCATCAGGCACGGTAACAGTCGATGCAGATGCGTCGGCAGCAAAGGCGGTCATTGTTGCCAAGGCAAAAAACAGCGGCGGCGAGGAGATAGAGAGAAAAACAGAAACGGTAATATACAGTCTTGATTTCGGTTTCGGAAGCGGCGCGGCGAAAGCCGGTCAGACTATGATAACATCGGATACTGTTTACGATCCTTCGCTCGGATTTGGAATAGAAGGCACAGCGGAAGACAATGATGGATATATTTCAGGTAGTGATATGGTATTCAAGGCTAATGTTGAGCCGGGCAAGGTATATGAAATAACTGTAGAATATGAAGGAAGTCTGCGTCTGGAAAGATATGATGGTTATCTTACCGGGATAGAAAAGGATATTAATGACGGGCTGACGTCCAAGACATACGAGATAGCTGTTGTCGGCGACGGCACGGAAGTTGGAAAAGGTGTGCTTGACCTGAATATAGCCGGTCAGGGAAAGCTTGCGTCGGTAAAAATTGAAAAGGCAGCTGAGAAAACGGCAGGAGAAAAGCCCATATGGATAGAGATAGGCGATTCAACTGTAGCACAGAATCCATCATGGGGCTATGTTCTCGCATCGGGAGATAGATGGAAGGAATATCCGGAGATTTCCGAGGCTGTTGAAGGCTTCAGAAATATGGGACGCGGCGCGCGTCAGCTGACGTCGTTTTATAACGAGGGACTCCTTGACAATGTGCTCAGGACGCTCAGACCTGGTGATGTAGTATCCATAAGCGGTATGGGCACGAACGGTTATGACGGAACTATAGATGACTTTAAAGCGCAGCTCAATTATTATATTGATTCAGTGATCGAGATGGGCGGCAAGGTCATTCTTGGAAGCTATACGCCAAACGGCAACTGGGGAGCGTATAAGGATAAAGTGTACGACCCGCAGACGGAAACTTTCAAGGGCAAACGTTACGATGATTTTGATGTGGCATTGTATGAGGTATATCAGGAACGTAAGGATGATGATAATATTTTGGGGTATGTTGATATAGGCGGCATAACCGATGAGCTTATGACGGCAGAAGTAAGAAAGGCAAGAGAAGCGGCAGGCGGTACCGGCGAAGCGGCAGATGCGGCAGCGGCCGCAAAGGCTGAGGAGCTTATAAAATGGTATCCGAATGATTTTAATCATTACACAGCGGATCTATCTAATTTGATACTTCCTGAGCTGACACGTCAAATGGCAGCACTGATCAATAATAACTAACGATAGCACCTCTATTTTCGCCGCATTGAATATAACCATAGTTTAACAAAAGAGCGTTCAGTCTTTAAATTATCTAAGACCGAACGCTCTTTTGCGTGGACATTTATAACCTGATTTCCAAGGCTCTGGCTATAGCGTGTATCTCGGTATAAGGCGCATTTACTGCTCCGTGGATGAGTTTATAATGTCATACAGGGGTTAATGGAGAATTGACAATTGAGAATTGATAATACGCAAATAAAAAAATCTGACGTTTGCGTGTTTTTATGCTCGGTGAAATATGCCGAAGCATTGAAATAAGCTCTCTCTTAAATGATTTATAATATAGAATGCTGTGTTACAGTTCATGTCTGAAACTGGGGGCACAGCATTCTTTAAATTATGCTGATAATAAATATATAGATATCAATATAAAACTGAATTTTTAAAGCCGTTCCGCTTTTCTGAATTCCGTGGGCGACGTTTTCATTATCTTTTTAAATACCCTGTTAAAATATGCTGTGGAACGAAAGCCGCATGAAATACATATTTCAAGAACATGCTCGTTCGTGGTACGCAGCAGCTCACACGCGTTGCGTACACGCAGCATACTTAAATATTCTGTTATTGTCATGTCTGTTTCCTTTTTGAACATACGGCAGAGATGTTCCTTTGAGATATAAAATTGCTCGGCTATATCGGAAAGACTGTCTATATTCGCATAATTATCGTTTAGATAGTGAAGTATGGAATCTATGAGTCTATGCTCGGTCAGGGCGGCAGGCCGGCAGTCCGAAAGAAATTTCAGTATGCATCCCAATGATATAAAATCATTCGGCTCCTTCAGCAGCTTCATTGCATGAGCCAATATATATTCAAAGTCTTTTTTACTGACTGATACTTTCTTGTGTGCAAAACATGACAGCAATTCTTCCGAGGCTGCGGGTGTAAAAAAATTTTCTATGTGTTTTTTTTCAAAATACAATACAGTGCGCGTATGGGAGCTTCCTCCGTTGTTCTTGTGAAGGACATTCGGAGCGATCAAAAAAATATCATACCGCTCTGCAGGTATAACGTTTTCATCCATCAAAATATTACAGCTTCCGGTCTCGAACATCAGTATTTCATACGATGAATGATAATGCATTATCGGCATTTTCCATCCCGGACCGTGAGAGCGCCGTTCGACCTCAAATTGTTTATTGTTCGTATAATATTCTTTTTCCATAAAACATCCCTTTCTTATATCAATATAGTATCATTATGTTTGCGTTTTGTCAATATAGTTGATGAAAAATCTATAAAATTGATGTACAATTATAGCATAAACAGTGAATGAGGAAGCTGAATATCCAAGGAGGGCTTATGGGAGATATCATAATCAAAAAAGACAGCAAAATAAAAATATATCTATCTCAAGGCGAGGATACCGCCGTAAGGATCGCGGCAAAAAACTTGTGCTCCGATATTGAGAGCGTATGCGGAGCGCGTACGGAACTTACATGTGAAAAAAACGAGGCAGCGCTCATCATATCATCATTATCGGAAAATAAAGATGCGTGCAGCAAGCTGCCGCAAGAAAACGATTCGCCTTATCCGGAAAGCTACAGTGTTTTCGAATCTGAGGGCAAGCTGTATATATACGGGGCAGACAGGCGCGGGACTGTATACGGTATATACGCGTTCTGTGAATATATCGGCGTGTCGCCCTGGCATATATTCGCCGATGTGCAGATAAAGAAAAAAGACCGTATCGTTATAAAACAAGGGTACGAAAGAAATGATCATCCGACAATACCTTACAGAGGGATATTTATAAATGACGAAGAGGAACTTGAGGCTTGGGCAAAGCTGAAAATGGGAGAAAAAACGATAGGTCCTAAAACATATTCGCTGATATTTGAGCTGCTGTTGAGGCTCGGCGGAAACTACATATGGCCGGCAATGCATGTCAACGCATTCAATAATGATCCTGAAAACGGAAGACTCGCGAATGATATGGGACTTATCGTCGGAACGTCGCACTGCGATATGCTTCTGCGGAGCAATCAGAACGAGTGGCAGCCGTGGTGTGAAAAAAACGGTTTTGAAAATGCCATATATGATTATTCTCTCGGGGATGAAAACCGAGGGATCATAAAAAGATACTGGCGTGAGAGCGTTGAACAGAATAATGGATATGAAGTGAGCTACACGGTAGGCATGCGGGGCATACACGACACAGGCTTTGTAACAAAAGCTATAGATGCTGAGCCGGTAACAGCAGAAGAAAAGCGCGAAAAGAAGATAAAGCTGCTGGAAAGGGTAATAGCTGACCAACGAGCGATCATACGCTCCGTCACCGGCAAAGAGGATGCTCCTCAAACCTTTATCCCATATAAGGAGGTCTTGGAGCTGTATGACAACGGGCTTGACCTGCCGGATGACATTACGCTCATATGGCCGGACGACAATTTCGGTTATATGAGAAGATATCCAAACAATGCGGAACGCGCTCGAAAAGGCGGCAACGGACTGTATTATCACGTGTCATATTGGGCGCATCCCGGTATGAGCTATCTTTTTTTAGGATCCATACCGCTTGCGCATATGCAAAACGAGCTAAAAAAAGCGTATCATAACGGCATACAAAAAATGTGGGTGCTTAATGTCGGCGCGATAAAGCCGCTGGAGCAGGAGACCGAGTTTTTTCTGCGTTATGCGTGGGATATAGACAAAAAGGAAGCAGCCGATGACGTTACGCGTTTCAACGAGGAATGGTTCAGTAGAAATTTCAGCGGGAGCTTCGGCGCGGAGGCGGCGGATATCTATAATACGTACGCGCAAATAACAAATGTCAGAAAGGTCGAACATATGCGCTCGGATATTTTTTCGCAAACGGCTTTCGGAAACGAGGCTGCGCGGCGTATGAACAGATATGAGGATATATACAGACGCACTGCCGCAATACATACGGCGCTGCCTCAGAATGAACGCGACGCGTTTATGCAGTTGTTTGCCATGAGGATATATGCGGCATATTTTATAAATGCGTCGTTTTATTACGCGGACAGGAGCGTGCTTATGTTTGACAGCGGGCGTATGCATGAGGCGGAAAGGTGTACCGAATTATCAAAAAAAGCGGACAAATATAAAAGAAACATAATTTTTTACTATAACAAGATAATGAGCGGAGGCAAATGGGATGGTATCCTGACTCCGGAAGAATTTCCGCCGCCTTGTACAGCGCTGTATCCGGCATGTAAGCCGGCCTTGGTACTGGATAATAACAATGACGCCTCTGATAACAATGATGTCATACGACGGAAAAAGAATGAGCACCGCGAACATCTGCCGGAGGCATATTACGAGGATAACGGATATGTATCGATAATTGCGGAGCATTATACGACGAACTCAGGATGGAAAGAGATCCCTTATGCCGGACGGTATAAAGGAAGTCTTATGGAAGCCGGAAGTGAAGGTATATTGGAATACGAGATCATGTTTTGCTCCGAGGGAGAGTTTATACTTGAGCTGTACAGATTCCCGTCTCTCGACTCTGTAGGACGGATAAGGATAGGGATAAGCATTGATGACGGCGAGATCATGCCGATGGAAACGGTTTCGAACGACGAATGGCGCGGCAGCTGGAAAAATAACGTTCTTGACAATGTTGAAAAAATGTATCTTACGCTGCCTAAAATGCGAAAAGGACAGCATACGCTCAGAGTGCATGCGATAGATAAATACGCGGCTTTTTCTAAAATAGTCATATACACGAAGGAATTTATAAGTTCCGATCTCGGTCCGGAGGAAAGCTTTCACACAAGATTCAATCCCGAGCCTTACTGCGGTGAGAGTATGTTTGAGTTTGACGAGATATTTGCCGAAAAGATTTTTTCCGAGCTTTTCAACAGCGCAAAAGCGGGGCTTCCCAGCGTCATATATGCCGGAAAAGATTTTTGGAGCAAAGACAGACTATATTTAAAAAATGAGGTATTCTATCAAGAGCGTCTCGGTGATCCAAAATATTTTTGCGATGAAAGCGGGAACAAGAATGTATTTGAAAAACTGTATCGCGGTATCTTCCGCGAGGAAAACGGTGCGATAGGTATCGGCGCTGAACACGCGCTTTTGGATTCTGAAAACGCGTTTCTTGTTCCGGATAAAAACGGCATCGTCTGGGAGCATACAAAGTCAGAAACAAACGGAGGCACCGGACTTGCAATGCATATCCGCTGCTACGGTCTGTCATGGAATGACGCTTTGGCTGCTCCGTCTTTAAATTACAGGATACGAGTGAAAGGAGGGAAATATAATATATGGCTCTTGCTGAAATATGATGACGACTCCGAAGCGGGCTGCCATATAGGCATCGACGGAGATGTGATTCCTCAGGAAGAGATGTTCGGCTCAGGCAATTTGTTTAATTACGGAACAAAGCAGAATTGGGTATGGATGCTCACAGCGCAAAGACACATTTCTGAAGGAGATCATATATTCAGTATTTACGCAAAACATTCAAGACTGAGGATAGACAGGATATATCTCAGTACAAACGAAAATTATCCGCCGGCTGACGCCAAGTGGGATATGCAGTAAGCGGATATAACGGTCATGCAAAAAGAGGAGGTAAAGCATGTTTAAAAAGTATTTAAGATCAGTGACCGCATCGATGATTGCCGCATCTATGCTGCCGGTATTTTCGATCGGCGCAGCTGCCGCAGAGGATATAAGCTCCGCGGCAGAGCTTGCCGACGCGGTGAAGACTGCGGGTGAATACACGCTCACAGACAGCTTTGAGATCGATCAGCTCGGTATCGGAGCAAATGTGACGATCAACGGAAACGGAAACACACTCACCGGGGCAAACACAGATCTCAGTCAGGCAACTGTCTACCACACCAAAGACGGACTCAGCTCTGTGTTTGAAAATGTAACTCTTGACGGCGGCGGACAGAAGAAGGAAGACACCTGTCTATGGCTTGGCAGAGGCTCATGGGAATGGAGAGATGTGACGGTCCTGAACTGGGATTCCGAAAGTGATGAAAACCGCGGTGCTGTGACCTTGGGCAAATCGAGCCGGGATGCCGGAGAGCTTACCGTTTACGGCGCGGATATAAAGAACAACCATATCGGATTATCTATAGCCGACAGCGAAGCTATATGTACTGTTTACAGCGCGGTAATAAAGGACAATACCGAGACGGACGTGAGAATAACAAGCGGTACATTAAACCTTCTTGATAGCGGGGATAACACGGAAAAGGAGATAGGAAGGCTTTCTCTTGAGGGAGGAGCTGTGAATATTTCGGGCAATACAAGCATATCTGAGCTTTATCTGAAAGACGGAACAGTAAACGTGACAGGCGATATCACATCAGATGACGGGATCACTCTATTCCTTCCATCTTATACCGATGGTGCTGTTGTGGCGGCTGTATCGGATGGGACAGCTGTGGAAGAAGCGCTGAACGACCTTCACCTTCCGGAAGAATATGCAGACGTTTGCAGTCTTGAAGCATCAGGGCAAAATATCATCCTTCGGACAGAAGAGACTATAGTGAATTATGATACTAAGGTAGAAGTTGATTATTCACAAAGTCTCGGCACATCGAATCGAATCGCAAGCGGAGTATTGCATGCGGTGGATTACAAAACCCCAGCAGAATATTTGTCTGACGGTATCTATCTCAGATCAGTGCGCGGACAAGCGCATCAAAAGGAATTTGATAATAATTATGAATACCTTCCGGGCTTTTTTGATAAGAAAACATATGAACGTTTGAATGATATAAATCCCGACAGCGTTCTTATGATGGGGTTATACTATGGATTCAAACCGCAGCACGGTTCGGAGTGGCAAAATGCCGCTCTTGACAACGGAGGTGCTTTGTGGAAAGAATATATTGCCGGATTCATGAACGAAGCGTATGACAGCGAGGGAAACAAGACGATAGACGTGTACTCATGGATCCCGTGGAATGAACCGGATCTTCAGTGGCGCGGCAATATGTCGGGATTTCACGATGCGTTCAAATACGGTTATGAAGCGGTAAAAGAATTTGATCCGCGGGAGCTTGTACAGGGACCGGAATTATCATCATACAATTTTTCAACATTGACAGCATTCCTTACTTACTGCCGTGATAATGACTGTCTTCCGGATGTGCTTTCATGGCATGAGCTGAGAAGCTATCCTCTCGACATAGAAGCTCACTGCGCAGAGCTGGAAGAGTGGATGCTCGAAAATGGCATAGAGCCAATGCCTATGGCGGTGACAGAATATCAGGGCACCGGATATGAGGAAACAGACGAGGGAAGGATATCTCAGGGAACATATAATCCCGGGCTTACCGTCGCGTATATAGCGTCTATGGAGGGCGCAGAGAAATATGGTTTGATACACGGTCTTAAGTCTGCATGGGGCCGGACCGGCAGCGATCCGGAGTTCACGACAGACCTTGGACAGATGGCTGATTTTGAAACGGGAACAATGCCCACAGGACTATGGTATGTGTATCACGCGTATAAAAACATGACGGGCAGAAAGCTCAAGACCATGCATGACTCTTCCGAGATAGAAGCCGCTGCTACATATGACAGTTCAGCGGACAGACTGTCATCAACAGTGATCATCGGCAACTGGGAAGAAACAAAGAAGTATGTGCAATTGACACTGAACGACATCCCCGAAGAATTGTCGGTAAACGGCATGGCAGATGTAAAGATAGAAGCCATAGCGGAAAGCCTGGCTGATCCGCTGTATCAGACCGATGTGCTGATGGACGGTGAGTGCGGAATTGAAAACGGAGATATCGTACTGAATATAGCCGTAGACGGACGCTCGGCTGTTGCCGTTACAGTGACGCCGCCCGCGGATGAAAACGGAACGATAACACTGCCGCTTGAAACGAATGAGCACAGCGAGAATATAACGGTCACAGAAAAAGACGGAGCGGTATACGCCGAAGGCGGTCTGACAAGCAGTTACATAGAAGAAGCTCCGGAGGGCAATGAAAAAAATGTCACATATAAAGATACCGGTGACAATATAACATTCAGCGCGGAAGTTTCCGATGAGGGTATATATAAATTTGAAGGACTGCATATAAGTAGGAACGATATGGGATTCATGCAGCTGTACGCGGACGGTGAAGCCTTGGGAGAACCTGTCGATCTGTATTCGGAGGAACAGGCTGAGAAAAGTGTAAACTACGGAAATATATATCTGACTCCGGGAACGCATGAGTTCACATTTAAGATAGTCGGCTTCGGAAAGAACGAAAAGAGCAGCGGAACGGACCTGAGCTTCAAGAGCTTATCGCTCGTCCCGGTATATGCGGATGCTTCGGCTGTAAAGGTGAGCTTTGACGCAAACGGAAGTGATGCAAGCCTTACACAGTCATCGTCTCTCGTCATAAGCGGCAGCGCTCTCGGATACCTGCCGGAGGCTGAAAGAGAGTATCATAAGCTCATATCATGGAATACAAAGCCGGACGGCACAGGGGACGAGGTAACGGAAGACACGATAATAACAGATGATATTACTGTTTATGCTCAGTGGAAAGAAGATATATCGGTCGAGCTTGCAGGGGATACTGAAAATGCCGAGCTTGTGTATGAAAACGGGACAGCCGCGGTAAGCATAAAAACGGAGCCGGAACAAAAGATAACAGTCAAAGCAAACAGGACAGATATAACGGAGCAGTTTGAAGAAACCGGCGATATGCTTGTACTGAAAGATTATAAAATAACAGGTGACACAATATTCGTTATCGAGATAACGGAGGCGGATCATGTTTCTGCGGTAGTCATAGAAGGAAACAGCGTCACACTGCCCGAAAAGGTTATGGCATGGGGTGAAGACGGATATCTTTCAGAACGAGAGGTGACCTGGGATTACAGTACAATAAAAGAAACGGGTACCAAACATATAGACACGGTAACGGGAACTTATGACGGCGGAACAGTAACAGCCGAAGTAACGGTCCTGCCGTGCAGCGAGGATATCGGAGAGGTCACATCAACGGCATCGGGAGCGAAGACGATCGCCTTGGGTCCGGGATATGATGAGACCTTTACGGCGGAATTTGATGTGGTATTTGATAAGTTTTCGGCGGAAAACGGCAGCACGTGTTCATTTATAGCATTTGGCAGCGATGAAGCGGGGACTGCGTCATGGAACAATTTCGGTCCGCAGATCATCGTTGAAGGCGACGGCACGTTAAAGGCGCGCAGCGGGAACGGAAACGGTGAGCTTGTTTCAACATCGAATGCGTCTGTCAAGCTTGAAACGGGACAAAGCTACAGGATAAGGCTGGACATCAATGTTCAAGATCACACATACGATGCATGGGTGATATATCCGGACGGAACGGCGGAGCAGTTCGGAACAGCGGCACGATTCAGAACAAACATGGATGAGATAACGCTCGCTGCTGTACAGGACAGCGATAACGTGAACGAATTCAAGCTCAGCAGCTTCAAGCTTTCAACGTATACAGACGCGCCGTTGGAACCCGATGAGCCGCATAAAGACAGTATCGAACCTATAGGAATATATGAGGGCAGGCTGAGCATAGAAAATGAACTCAGCGGCAATACTGCAGTGTTTACGATAAAAGCGCTTGACGGCGACATGACGGATATTGGCTCGTTAAGTCTCATATGTGCCGAATACGGCTCTGACGGCAGCCTGATCAATGTGCAGATAAGCAGCGGAGAGATCACGGAGAACGGGCTTATGCTCACGACTGAGCTTCCGCAGAGCGGGAGATATAAGATAATGCTTTGGGATGAGCAGCAGCGTCCTGTTATGGAAGGTATTACAGAAATTACAAATCAATAATATTGTGATCACGAGAGACTGTATGATCCCGAATATAGGCTAACAATATAATTTAGCCGCGTTTGCAAACAAATAATTTTGCGAAAGATTGCATGTGGATAAGATAATATGTAACAGAGTGTCAATCATTATAAGATCGGCACTCTGTTGTTTTTTACTCGTTAAAATTTACAGCTCTTGTCCCCGCTGTTTGGTTCTGCTTGGTGGTTTGATTTTCTACTGATTTTTCCAATAATTCACGCGTTGATATTCTCATTGGCAGTGTCTTGTTCAGCGTACTGGAGACAGTATGGGCAGCTGTTTCAAGATCCTCATGTCTGTATTTTTTGCCATACATCTCATGCAAGCAACTGTGTATGCCGCTCATGATCTCATCACGCTCGGCAAGCCGTTCTTCCTGTTCAGTGACGGCATCTTCGGGAGAGATGCCGTCACGTACTTTCTCAATATCCGGAACCCTCTTATAATTTTCGCAATACATATTCTGCAAAGCGATATTCTCTCTTCAACTTCTCAATGTATGATTATTATATAGAAAAGAGCCAGTGATAAGTTAATTGAACCGCCGCGTGTACCGAACTGTACGCACGGTGGTGTGAGAGGGCGGTGGTCAGTGACCGCCTCCTGCTCGATCATCCGATTTCTTAATAAACAGAATACATATAACTGTATCGGATATGTATAATTTATTAAATTTTTTATGAAATGCTAAAAAACTGTTGAGATTTGACTATGTTTATGGTATAATCGGATGTGGAGATTTTGTGCCTTTTGGGCGAAGTTTTTGCGTAAAGGAAACGGGTTTTTATGTTCGGATATGTCACGGTTGCGAGAAATCAGCTTACGGAAGATGAATATAAAATGTTTTGTGCGTATTATTGCGGCGTATGTAGAGCTACCGCGGCGCAGGGCTCGCAGACGGCAAGGCTTGCGTTGAGCTACGACATAACGTTTTTGGCAATCGTTCTTTCGTCTGTCCTTGACGGCGCGGCGCAGACGGTTTCGAAGGGCTGCGCTGCGCATCCGATAAAAAAACGTGAGAGTGTTGTGAATGATCCCGCAGTGGATTATGCCGCGGCTGTTGGAGTGCTGCTTTCGTATTTGAAGCTTGCCGATGACAGGCGCGACGAGCACTCGTTCAAGGCGGCGGCGGGCATGGCGGTGATGCGTTCGGCGTATCGGCGCGCGGGAAAACGATACGGCACGGAGGCGGATATGATAAAGCGGCAGCTTGATATACTGAGCTCACTTGAGGAAAACGGGTGCGGATCCGTTGACGAAACGGCGGACGCGTTCGCAAAGATCCTTGAGGGGCTGTTCACACCGCCTTTTATAAAGGACGAGTCGACAAGGCGCGCGCTTGCGTGGCTGGGGTACAATCTTGGAAGATGGATATATATTATAGACGCGTATAACGACATGGACAGGGATTTCGAGAAAGGGGCATACAATCCGTTCCTTGCGGGTGGAAAAACGCCCCGGGAACAGAAAGACATCCCGGAAACGGAGCTCAGTCTCACATTTACGCTGGAGAACATAGCGTCCGCGTTTGAGCTCATAGCTTTTAAGAAAAATAAAAGCATCATAGGCAAAATGATCTATACGAGTCTCAAGGCGAAGCAGCGTTCGGTACTCTCGGGTGAGAATGCCGGGGCGCGAAAGGCGGCCTTTACGGGGATGAGATGTGCACGGAGGAATGAAGGTTAATGGATCCATATAAGGTTCTGGGTGTCAGCCCCGATGCTGACGAGGAAACTATAAAAAAAGCATACAAGGAGCTTGTAAAAAAGTATCATCCGGACAAATACGTGAATAATCCTCTTGCCGATCTTGCGGCAGAGAAGATGAAGGAGATAAATCAAGCGTATGATATGATCACGAAGAAACAGACATCCGGCGGCGGTGCTCAGTATCGCGGAGGCGGCTACGGCGGCGCAGGGGGATTCGGCGGCTACAGCGGAACGGGCGGCTTCGGCGGAACCAGAGGTGGTTACGGGAATGTAAAGCCGACTTTCGAGCTGGTCAGAACTCTTTTGAATATGAACAGGCCTGCGCAGGCTATGCAGGTCCTGAATCAGCTTCCGAAAACAGCAGAGTGGTATTATCTTAACGGCTTGGCGATGATAAGGCGCGGCTGGTACAGCCAGGGAATACAGTCGATGGAGCAGGCGGTGAAGATGGATCCGTCAAATACAGAATACAGCGACATGCTGAACAATGTCAGGAACAGAGCGTCATCGTACAATACCGGCGGAGGGATGTATTCGTCGGGATCTGACTGCTGTTCATCAATGCCGTGTCTTTGTCTGCCGTGTCTTTGTCCGTGCGACTGCTGCTGATCAAAGTGGAAGATGGTTTTCATATTTTTGAAGGGAGTAATCAGATGTCTAAAGAAGAAAATTCAGAACAGCATATAACCTCTATCGGCGGACAGGCGGTCATGGAGGGAGTCATGATGCGCGGACCGTATAAAACGGTTACCGCAGTCAGAAAGCCTGATGGAGAGATAACAAAAAAAATAGATGAAAATGGTACAAAAACACGGCCTAAGATATGCCGCTGGCCCATAATCAGAGGCTGTGTGAGTTTTGTAGACAGTCTTGTCATAGGGATGAAGTCACTGATGTTCAGCGCGGAGTTTGTTGATATCGAAGAGGAAGAAGGGGAAGAGCAGAGCAAGTTTGACAAATGGCTTGAAGATAAGCTTGGAGACAAGATAAAAGATGTTGTTATATATGTTGCTGTGTTCATATCGATCATATTCAGTGTGGGATTGTTTATCCTGCTTCCGTCATTGCTTTCGGGTCTTGTTGAATCAATACCTGTCCTGAAGCCTGTGACATCTACTCAAACATTTACAAG
>CAJFNT010000044.1 GCA_904395315.1 uncultured Clostridia bacterium | reverse complement strand
TTTGTTGATATGCAGATATGGCGGAATAGGCAGACGCGCTAGATTCAGGTTCTAGTGGGGCGACCCGTGCAGGTTCAAGTCCTGTTATCTGCACCAGAAAACTCGTGAGCCGATCGGTTTGCGAGTTTTTTATATTAAATTTCAATGAAAGGCAGTGCCGGTATGTCAGAAAACAACGAACAGCAGATCAAGGATGCGATCCGTTTGCTTAATGAAAACGATTATATAGTTATACCCATTACCAAAGGACAGATGTGCCTTTGTGACGCATGCCGCGAACCTGAATCGGAATGCCGCTACGGGGCATTCGGATATACATGCTCCAATCTGCTGTGCATAAACGATTTTATAAAAGAACAGATAAACTACAAAGAGAAGATAGCAAATATCTCCGGAGAATGATAATAATATTCATATAATAATAGGAACTGCCGCACAACATATAAATAATTGTTGTGCAACAGTTCCTTTTTTATCAAACGAGATACTGTCTGATCACAGATCAAGCCCGTCTATCCAATCCGCAACATCGCTCTCAGATGCGCTGCTGCGGAACCGCATACCTTCGAGCCATGTTCCTGTCCCGGCCATCTCTTCAAGCAGATCACCGCTCTCTCCTATACCGGAGCTCGACGACGTACAGAACGGTATCACGATCTTTCCAGTGAAGTCATTCGCCTGAATAAATCCATCGACAGGCCATGCCGCTATACCCCACCAGATCGGATATCCGATAAACACTGTATCATACGAATCCCAGTTCTCGACCGTATCCGCAACCAATTCCACATCACGCAAATCGGGATCATCATGTTCGCGTGTAACACGGCTGTTATCGTCCGTCCAATCAAGGTCATCGTCTGTATACGGCTCAACAGGCTCAAGTTCAAAAAGGTCTCCGCCCGTTGCTTCCGCTATATAATTTGCCACTCCCTCTGTGTTTCCTGTAGCAGAATAATATACGACAAGTGTGCTTCCGGTCCCAGCATTGTCGCCGGTATCCGCAGCTGTCTCCGTCTGCGTTGCCTCAGCCGCAGCCGTTGATTCTGCAGCAGGGCTTTGCGTAGCAGTTTCCGTTCCGGCATTGCCGCAGCCCGCAAGCCCTATAGAAAGTAAAATACCTGTCAATAAAACACTTATTTTTTTCATATTGATCCTCCTCGTATATCAAGGGTGTTTACCCAATCTATTATATCCTGTTCAGCATCCTGTATTGCGTTTCTCGAGATGGAAAGCCCGTCAAGCACCTCTGCATCCGGCTCCAGACCGCGTATAACGCTTATAGTATTTGCAAAACCGCTTCCGCCATGAGTATTAAAGGGTATCACGGGCTTTCCCGAAAGATCGTATTCCTCCAGAAATGTGTAAAGTATCATCGGCATATCTCCCCACCAGTTGGGATATCCCAAAAATATTGTGTCATAATCATCAATATTTGTGATCTCATCCTTGATCGCCGGACGCGCGCCACTGTCCTGCTCCTCTGCAGCAAGATCGACAAGGGTTTCATGATCCGTCGGATATGGTGTCTCCGGTTCTATCCTGAATATATCGGCGCCTGTATTTTCAGCTATGACATACGCCATATACTGAGTATTTCCCAATACTTCACCGTCGATAACAACAGTGCTATTTGCTTCCTCCGCCGTCATATTATCAGGATCCGTGGTTTCCGGCATTGAAAAATATACGACAAGCGTTTTTCCGTCTCCCGAGTTTTCGCCGGCCGCCGCTCCTACAAAGCTCTGCGTCCATGCGCTTACCTCGTCCTCGGATACGCCTCCTCTGAACCTCATCCCTTCAAGCCATTCGCCAGTACCGGCTGCCTGTGCAAGCAGTTCGCCGCTCTCTCCCAAACCTGAGCTTGACGATGTGCAGAACGGAATCACTGTCTTTCCGGTAAAATCGTTAGCTTCAACAAAGCTGCTTACCGGCCACGCCGCGATACCCCACCATATCGGATAACCTATATTGTCAAAAGTCAACTAATTTGTTATAATAGTTATAACGATAACATTATATCAAAGACTTAAGGGGGGCTACAATATGAGGATAGCTGTATACGCTAGACAGAGCGTTGACAAAAAAGAGAGTTTGTCTATCGAGACACAGATTAAAAGTTGCAAAAATGTGATAGAGCGTGAAGATACAGCTTGTGATATTGTAATATATAAAGATAAAGGCTATTCAGGGAAAAACACAGATCGTCCAGGGCTACAGAAACTAATTGATGAAATTGAACAAGATAGAATAGATAAAGTTGTAGTTTATAAGCTAGATAGAATAAGCAGAAACATTGTTGACTTTTACAATCTCTATGATTTTATGAATAAGCATTCTTGCAATTTTATGTCAGTTAAAGATCAGTTCGACACTAACACACCCATGGGCAGGCTACTAATGGGTATCCTCATCAACTTCGCACAAATGGAAAGAGAAAACATACAGGTTAGGGTTCAAGACAGCTATTATGCGAGGGCAGAAACAGACGGGCGTTGGCTGGGTGGAAAAACTCCCTTTGGCTTTGATTTATCAAAGAATGAAAAAGGTGTAAGCACATTAAAACATAATAGAGATATAGATATTGTAAAAATACTTTTTGATAAATACGCAACAGATACAAACACATCTTTACATAAATTAAGTAAATTTTTAAATGAAGAATACGGAATTATAAAAACAGCAACAGCAATAAATAACATTTTATCAAATCCAATTTATGTTAAAGCGGATCAGGTACTTTATAGATATTATAAAATGCTAGGTGTAGAGTTTTTAAACAAAGAAAGCGAGTGGACAGGGAAAAATGCGTGTTTAGTTTTAAATAAAACTAACCAAACCTCTAAAAAGACTATATTTAATGACACGAAGGAGTGGAAAGTTTATATAACAAATTGGAAAGGAGCAATATGGTGCTATGTCAAGATAACGGACACATTAAACCTTTGTTTTTTGGTAAAATCAGCAAAATGCACAAATTGGTCGCATTTATTCCACGGTTTGCTTGACAACGAGCCTCTGATGGCATAACGTTCTGCGCC
>CAJFNT010000043.1 GCA_904395315.1 uncultured Clostridia bacterium | reverse complement strand
ATATGCAGTCGCTTTGCTCCTATCACTGATAAACACGAATTTGTATCCCCAAGCACGAACACAGCATCCGGCTTTTCCTTCACCATAAGCTTGTACGAGCTTGAGATTATATTCCCCATAGTCTCGCCCAGATCTGCCCCCACTGCATCCAGATAGTAATCCGGTGCGCGCAGGCCGAGATCATCGAAGAATACCTGATTTAACGTATAGTCATAATTCTGCCCGGTATGTACAAGTATCTGATCAAAATACTTGTCGCAAGCCTTTATGCACGCGCTTAATCTAATTATTTCAGGTCGTGTGCCTATTATCGTCATCAATTTCAATTTTGCCATTATTCCACCGCCTCATAGAATGTATCCGGTCTTTCGGGATCAAAGCATTCATTGCACCACATAAATGTGACAAGCTCCTCTGTCTCCGAAAGATTTATAATATTGTGTGTATATCCCGGTATCATTTCAACCACCGTTATATCATCGCCGTTCACTTCATAATTCACTACCGGATAAGGCTCACCGTTCTCATCCGTGCCGATCTTACGCAGCTGTATAAGTCCGTGCCCTTTTACCACAACAAACTTTTCATTCTTCGTATTGTGCCAATGCTGCCCCTTTGTAATGCCCGGCTTTGATATGTTCACGCTGAACTGACCGGCATTTGCGGTACGCAGTATCTCCGTAAAGCTGCCGCGATCATCCTTGTTCATCTTCAGCTTGTAAGCGAAATTATCCGGCGCAAGATATGAAAGATATGTAGAGTACAGCTTCTTTGAAAACGATCCTGCCGTCATATCGGGAACTGCTAAAGTCTCACGTGACTTTTTGAAATCATAGAGCATATCCACTATCTCGCCCAATGTCACCTTATGCGTAGGTTCCGCATAACAGTAACCGTCCTCACGTCTGTTTTCCTGTCCGTTTAATGCCGCAAGCATCTCCTCAACGAGATCGTCAATATACAAAAGCTCAAGCTCAACCGACCGGTCATTGACTGTTATCGGCAGGTCATTCGCGATATTGTTGCAGAAAGTTGCAACTGCACTGTTATAATTCGGTCTGCACCATTTTCCGAAAAGATTCGGGAATCTGTATATCAGCACACGAACACCTGTTTCCGCCGCATAGTTCTTAAAGAGCTCCTCACCCGCAAGCTTTGACTTCCCGTATTCAGATCCGGCATACCGTCCTTTAAGTGACGCCTGTATACTTGACGAGAGCATGACCGGCGCCTTGTTATTATGCTTTTTCAATGTGTCAAGCAGCTCCGATGCAAAGCCGAAGTTCCCTGCCATAAATTCGCTGTTGTCCTTCGGTCGATTAACACCGGCAAGGTTAAACACAAAGTCCGCTTTGGCACAGTATTCATCTAATTTCTCTTTCGGCGTGTCGATATCATATTCGTATATCTCCGACACCTCCACTTTATGCACGCGATCCTTCCCGTCGCGTATATTCTTCAGTGCCTCGCAAAGGTTTCTACCCACGAAACCTTTTGCGCCTGTGATAAGTATGTTCATTTATTATTTCTCCTGTATTATATAAGCCACTTATAGTCTTGCCTGCAATCGACCACATAATCCACATATACACTGGTATCTTTGATCTGATATATCAGTAAATATCTTTTTGCAACAAGCTTCTTCCTGTATTTATTGGCTGTTATTTCCTCTGCATTGAACCATGGATAGCTTTCCGGCATGAACTCTAACGCTTTTGCCTCTTTAATGATCTCTCTATGGAGCTTTTCAGCCGCAGACATCGAGACGCTCGCTAAAAAACGGACGTGCTGTATCAACATAGATGTCGCCTTATCGGAAAATATGACCGTATATTTTTTATTGACCATGCTTAGCCTCCGATATTGCGTTGCTAAGCATCTTGTCAAGCTCGTCGATCGAATATCCCTTTCTGCCCATGAGCCTTTCCTCCTCTGCTGCTATTAATTCCTCTCTTAATTTCAGCATTTTCTCTCGCCTCGTAAAGGCTTCGATATCCATAACGACCAGATCTCCCTCTCCGTTTTTTGTAAGATAAACAGGCTCTCCTGTCGTTTTGCATAGATTTGAAATTTCATTATAATTATTTCTGATCGCTGCCGATGGTTTGATATTCATAAGATCAGCTCCTCTATAGTATAATTATATGTTTATTTTTATATTTTATCAATATAATTATACTATATAATTTTCATTATGTCAATATAGCTCTATAATGTTTTCCTCAAACCCATTTGCTCGCAGTGCCTTGCAAACGCATCTACCTGTTCATCAGAAACCAGATTGCTTTCAAAATTCTTTTTTATATTAGAGCGTCTGTGGAACAGCACATCCACCCACCTGTAAACAATATATATTGGATACAATCGCGGCTTTTCACGCAGTATCGGATATCGATTCAACAGTCCTTCTCTTTTCGGAAAAAGCATTTTTACAAAACTTTTAACTTTAACTGCCTTGTACGAACTATTCTCAGATGCCCTATATACCCTTGATCTGTCTACGCGTTCCTGCGTACCATAAACTCCGCTATTAAGAATATACTCTGACATCTGTTCCGTATTCTTACTGTATGAGGCACCATCGAACCAAGCATTACACAGCTCACTCAATAGCTTGGCAAATTGATCAAGTCCAAGCTTTTGAAGTTCTATGTTTATATATTCCTTATCGGCATT
>CAJFNT010000042.1 GCA_904395315.1 uncultured Clostridia bacterium | reverse complement strand
TACCGCATTTTCAAATGTCATGAAAATTCTCCTTTCATCGAAGTCCTGTTCGATATATTGTAACTTTATCTCGATAAGACATATCACGAAGAATCCTTATATCTGTAACTGCGTATTTCGGATAGCCCTAACCGAGCGGCGTGCGATTGATATAATGTTCAATAATAATAAGCTCTATACACACCATCTACTATAGTATAACTCAATTTTAGAACTCTGTCAATCTATACTGTAATAGATTTTCAAATTTAAACAGAATTTTGTTGAATATATTTATATAATTTATCAAATATCACTCGTTTTTTATATAAATTATTCTTATCTATTTTGCGCTATTGCTGCTTTTACGGTATTTTTCATTAACATAGCAATAGTCATAGGTCCTACTCCCCCCGGCACCGGAGTAATTGCTGCCGCCACTTTTTCAGCGGTCTCAAATTCAACATCTCCGACAAGTTTCTTCGGCGCTATCCTGTTTATACCTACATCTATAACGACCGCTCCCGGTTTTATCATATCACCTTTTATGAAATTAGGTATTCCCACCGCGGCAACTATAATATCTGCATTCTTAGTCTTTTCGGCAAGATCTTTGGTTTTGGAATGACATATCGTCACTGTTCCGTTTTGATGCAGCAGAAGCATTGCCATTGGTTTTCCGACAATATTTGATCTTCCTACAACTACACATTCCTTCCCCGATACATCAACACCGGATTCCTTTATAAGCTCCATTACTCCCGCAGGTGTGCATGGAACAAAATCATAGTCACCGGTCATTATCCTGCCCACGTTGACAGGATGGAATGCGTCTACATCCTTTTTGGGATCTATAGCATTTATTACGATCTTCTCATCTAAATGCGCCGGAAGAGGCAGCTGACATAGGATACCCGATACCTCGTCATCAGCGTTGAGCCTGTTTATCAGATCCAACAACTCGTCCTCTGATGTTTCAGCCGGAAGCAGATATTCAAATGACTTTATCCCGACATATTCACACGCTTTCTTTTTGTTGTTCACGTATACTTTACTTGCCGGATCGTCCCCGACGAGTATTACGGCCAGACCCGGAACGATACCCTTTTCCTTGAGGTCTGCCACTTCCTCCTTGAGTTCGTCCTTTATCCTGTCTGATACTTCTTTTCCTTTCAGCAGCTTTGCCACTTCTTTCACCTTTCCTTTCATTTAAATGATTTTCTTTTATCTTTCGAGGGGGAATAAGATACTTGTCACCGAATCCGATGAGATCGGTCCTTCCGGTCTCTACAAGAGCCTCCCTTACAAGATTATAGTTTTTCGGATCACGAAACTGCAGAAGCGCTCTCTGCATCGCTTTCTCCTTATGCGAGCGCGCGATATACACTTCTTTCATAGTAAACGGGTCGAGACCTGTATAGAACATGCATGTCGATACAGTTCCCGGAGTCGGATAAAAATCCTGCACTTGCTTTGGATTTATGTGATGCTCATTTAAATACTCAGCAAGCGCTACAGCGTCTTTTAATGTGCTTCCGGGATGGCTTGACATCAGATACGGTACGATGTATTGATCAAGACCAAGTTCTTCGTTCAGCTCGTAAAACCGGTCTGAAAACTTGTCATACACGGCTCTGCCTGGCTTTCGCATACAGTGCAGCACATTATCCGAAACATGTTCAGGAGCAACTCTCAGCTGCCCGCTTACATGATATTTTAAAAGTTCTTTGAAAAAAGTCTCATCTTTATCGGCTAAGAGATAATCGAATCTTATTCCTGATCTTACAAATACTTTTTTTACACCGTCTATGTGCCTGAGCTTTCTCAAAAGCCCGAGATATTTTTTATGATCTATTTCCATATTCTTGCATGGCTTCGGAAAAAGACACTGTTTGTCCACACACGCTCCGTATTTAAGCTGTTTTTCACATGCCGGATCTCTGAAATCTGCGGTCGGTCCTCCAACATCGTGAATATATCCTTTAAAATCAGGATCTTTTACCATCAGCTTTGCCTCACGCACCATGCTTTCATCGCTTCTTGATGTAACTATCCTTCCCTGATGAAAAGCTAATGCGCAGAAATTACAGCTGCCGTAACAGCCGCGGTTCGATGATATAGAGAATTTTACTTCCTCAATAGCCTTTATTCCTCCGTATTTGTCGTACATCGGATGCGCGCGCCGCTCATAGGGCAGCTCATAAACCTCGTCAAGTTCCCGTGTCTCCAACGGCGGCTGAGGAGGATTTTGTATAAGCCATCGTCCTCCATGCTCCTGCGCCAAGGGCTGACCGATAAATGGATTTTGCTCTCGATATTGCTCGCGGCATGCTTCTGCATACGCGCGTTTATCGCTCACGCATGCCTCGTATGAAGGTATCTTCTTGTATCCATCGGCGTGCGGAAGAATAAAGCATGTTCCGGCAACTGTAGTTATGTTTCCTATCTCAACGCCGCTGTTGAGCATATCTGCCAGTTCAACGATCTGTCTCTCTCCCATTCCGTACATCAATATATCTGCGCGTGAATCAAAAAGTATCGATCGTCTCACTTTATCCGACCAATAGTCATAATGAGCAAAACGTCTCAGGCTCGCCTCCACTCCGCCTATGAGTATGGGGATATCGCCGAATGCTTCACGCACACGATTACAATAGACTATCGTAGCTCTGTCGGGGCGGTGACCGGCTTCATTGCCCGGAGAATAGGCGTCGTCATGCCTTCTTTTTTTGTTTACAGTATAGTGATTCACCATGCTGTCAAGATTACCTGCTGTGACAAGCACTCCGAGACGCGGTCTGCCCAGCTTTTTAAAATCATCAACGCTGTGCCAGTCAGGCTGAGGAAGCATGGCTACTCTGTAACCGCGTGACTCAAGTACGCGTGATATTATGGCATGGCCGAAGCTGGGATGATCAACATACGCGTCTCCGGTTATATATAAAAAATCATATTCGTCCCAGCCGCGGGCAGCCATATCTGATCTTGAAACAGGCAGAAACCCGCTGTCCCAAACTTTGCTGTGATTTTCCAAATTACCTCACTCCTAAATATCCGCGCTTTCAGTGCTGTCTGTCATATCAGCATGGCTTATGAGCACATCACGCGGTTTTGAACCGTTCTGCGGAGATACTATACCGCGGGCCTCCATCTGATCCATTATCCTGCCGGCGCGGGAATATCCCACTCCAAGGCGGCGTTGTATCATAGATGTTGATATCTTGCCAAGATCTACAGCAAGCTTTATTGCGTCCTGCAAAAGCGCGTCTCCGTCATCATCAGTATCCGGAGTTACACCATTCTCTCCCGAAGCTATACGTTCAATATGCTCTTCAAGGTCTTCGCTATAATGTGTCTCGGGTGATGTGCTCTTTATATATTCTACTATCCTCTCTACCTCTCCGTCAGAAACGAACGCTCCCTGGACCCTTGTTGTCGCGCGCGCGCCGGTTGGATAATAGAGCATATCACCCATTCCGAGAAGCTTTTCAGCGCCCGCTTTGTCAAGTATCGTTCGGCTGTCGACCTGCTGCGATACGGCAAATGCTATTCTTGACGGTATGTTAGCCTTTATGAGTCCTGTTATGACATCGACCGATGGACGCTGAGTCGCAATTATTAGATGTATCCCTGCGGCTCTTGCCAGCTGAGCCAGACGGCATACATAATCCTCCACTTCCTTTGCCGCTACCATCATAAGATCCGCAAGCTCATCTATGATTATAACTATCTGCGGCAGTTTCTCTCCGCCCGTTTTTTCCATAAGCTTATTATAGGCCTCTAGCTTTCTGACCCCTGATTCTTTAAATAAGTCGTAACGTTTCATCATTTCAGAAACAGCCCAGTTTAACGCTCCGGCCGCTTTTTTCGCTTCTGTAACTACAGGGATCAAAAGATGCGGTATCCCGTTATAAACACCGAGCTCGACCTGCTTAGGATCTACCATGATAAGCTTTACCTCGCTCGGGCTCGCTTTATAAAGTATCGATGTTATGATCGTGTTTATACAGACAGATTTACCGGATCCTGTGGCGCCGGCTATGAGCGCGTGCGGCCATTTCGCTATATCACCCACAATAACATTTCCGCCTATATCTTTGCCGAGCGCTACGGTGAGTTTTGATTTTGCGTTTATGAACTCGGGGGATTCGAGCATCTCGCGTATCTTTACTGTAGTCACATTTTTATTCGGTATCTCCACGCCTACTGTTGCCGCTTTGCCGGGGACCGGAGCGATCAGCACAGTAGACACTGCCATATTCAGCGCTATATCATCTGCAAGATTCACTATCTTGGACAGTTTGGTACCGCTGCTCGGCTGTATTTCATAACGCGTTACTGTAGGTCCCTGAGTTACCTGCACAGGCTTTGCCTTAACCCCAAAATTAGCGAGAACGGATATAAGCTGTTCAGCTTTTTTATATAATTCCCTGCGTTGATCGATCGGCACCTTCACCGCTTCATCCAGCAGGTCAAGAGTGGGGTATCTATACGCATCAACAGGCGCCGCCATTGCGTTGTCGAGCCTGCTGTGGAAACTCATTGTTTCTTCTTCCGTGAGCTTCTTCGCTTTTTTTGTATCCTTCATCTCCGATACGCGCATGTCTTTCAGCAGCTCGCTCTGCTCCGGATCATGTTCCGAAGCTTCGCTCGTATCTGTCATGCTCTGTTCTTCAGTCTCGTGTACTGGAGCTTTGTCATACGCGCTTTCCATAACACTTTCGGAGCTATTATCAGCTGTATCATCAACAGTTATCGTCTCAGACACCGGTATTTCGCCGGACTCATCATATTCATCATTGAAACGCATATTATAAAGATCAAATTTTTCATCTATGATATTATCGTCGAATCCATCCGGCACAGGAGCCGCGGCGCCGCCGTCAAGATCATCCGAGAATCCGTTTGCGATATCTATAGTCCTGTTTCCGCTTTTATGTCTGTGCCTCGGCTTGTCCGCAGCGTCATGCTCCTTATCATTTTCCCGACCGCGTATTCTGTCGCTCAGGCTAAGAGGAAGTTCATCCGATTCCGGCGGAACATATTTTATCCCCTTGCGTTCCCTTCCCTCTTCCTGCTCAAAAAAATCACGGAATTCAGCATCTTCGTGCTTCCTCTTGATATATTCATCTGTTCTGCGCTTTACTTTTTCGCCTACTTCAGCTGAATAACCGAACAGTTTTTTTGAATATTTTATAAGATACGGTATAAGGTCTACATTTGTTATGAAACTTCCAAGCAGCACGAACAATACTGCCAACACCAAGAAGGCTCCGACAGGACCGATGAGATCGGTCAAAAAAGTTCCCACAGCAACGCCTACGACTCCTCCGCCGTTCATATACGCGCTGCACATATCGAACGCAGACGCTGTATCATAATCGGCAAACATTCCTATGAGTGAGGCTATATCCGCAAGCGCTGTTACTGAAAGAACAAACTTAAGCCACATTTTGCCCACCGATCTTGAATATACAAGATACACAAATGTGCCTATAAATATGAAAGGGATCATATATGACATAAGACCGAACAAACCGCCGAGCAAACCTCGTATAGCTTCTGCCATAAGCGCGCCTGTATTTATATACATAAACAAAGATGTAAATACGGAGAGGATCACCCAGATCACTCCATGCAGAAAAAGAGGGTCAGCCAAAAAAGAACCTGTATCTTGACTCGATCTTATTGCTGTTTTCTTTGCGGCAGTCGGTTTTTTACTTACCGCTTTCTTTGTAGCTGCTTTTTTTGTTGCTGCCATTTACCTTCATTCCACCCCTTTAAAATGATTTCAAGTGCATTAAAGCTGATTTATTTTACTTAATATATCTGCTTGCTGAATTATGCTCAGCTCAATTATTTATATATCATTATATCACAACAGGACCATTTTTTCAAGAGAATTATAGTCATTGGTCATATAGTCAGATAATTACACATAATGTCCTTGAGGGATCGGCATCATCGATATTAATGAGATATTATGCCATCACTACAAAACATTAAAGTTATTTATACGATTATTTGTACACAATTACGGTATTTTCAAATCACATGATCTGTTATATACTATATATATTATAAAATACACATGTGATATCTATCAAAAATATATAACATATTTACGGAGGCGCATAGAATGCTTGTCACATATTGTCCTAAGTGCAACAGAATGTTTTATTCAAATAGGATCAACAATTATTGCAAAAAGTGCGGTTCGCTGCTTACAGACGTACCGATAGGCATGGAAGATGTTACGAATATGACTTTGAATGAAAGATATCGTCTCGCCTATCGTCTGACAAATGATTATGATAATCTTACCGATGAGGTCACTCGAAATAATAAAAAGAAATGACCATGGCTGCCATTTCTTTTTATTATTATTTATTTTTTAGATACGCTTCGTAAACAGCGGCAGCATTTTCACTGTCACCGGATACTATAAGGACAACCGTATCTTTATACTCTTCTAATACAGCGTTGTCTATCTTCTGCGCTTCACTCGGACGATAATTCGAATAACTTGTTTTTTGTATCTCCAAATGTCCCCTCAGCTTAGTGATCACATTCTGCGTGTCATTGGTTTTTATTATGGCAAATTCATCACATGTTGCATTTGTTCCCACAAACGCCGTGATCTCAGTATAATCATTCGGATTAAGAAAAAACCGTTTTTCAGCCGGTGTTCCTTCTATCTGTGTTAAACGCTCGGAGAAAGCGACTGACGAATTTATACGTTCCGAAAGAGACACGCTGTCTATCTCGCTGACCTTTCCGCACGCGGCAAGTATTGTCAGCACAAGGACCGAAACAATGGTAAATATCAATTTTTTCATATCATACCTCTCATTCGCTTTCTTCGGTTCGCTGCGGCTTTTCGCTGGTTGCCGTATCTTTCAAGACATTGACAGTCGGTTTTGGTGATGATCTGTCGCTGCTTCCTTCGGAACCTTCGCTGTCTTCCGAGTTGCTGTCTTCATTGTTTCTTGTCGGACGCGGCGATGAGGTCTCTTCGGATCCTCTGTCTGAATCATCAGAGCTGTTCTCACTGTTTGATGGTATTTCCGTGCTGTCAGCATTAAGATCATCGCTGTCAGGTATATAAGAGTTATCTGCTATATAATTAAGCATTTCTATATAACAGTCACGATTAAGATTTATGCCGTCGGCAGATATCCCATCACTAAGGAAGCCGTCTCTGTCTGCAAGAGCTTCGTATGCGTCGGCAAAATATATATCCTCATCAAATGCCAATTCTTTTATAGCATCGTTATATTCTTTTATATTATCTATTGTCATGCCGTTGCTTGACGCGTCGGACACCTCTTCCGTGACAGGTGGTATAGCGACAAGATATATCCTTGCGCTTTGCTGGTATTCCTTTACCTTGCTTACCATCTCCGAATACTTATCATAAAACTCCTGTGGATCCTCCGATGCGAGCTCAGATTCTCCGAAACAGAGAAACACTTTGTCAAATTTACTGCTTTTTAGCTGATCAACTATGGATGTGGAAGAATTTACGGATGCTGTGGTATACGCGTTGTCAAGATCTATTCCCACACGAGCATAGAAATCGGTCTGCGGAAGGAGCCCGTACAGAGAAATTCCATCCGCAAGAGAATTGCCTACAAATACCGAGTCTTCATAAAACGAGGTGTCAAGTTCGCTTACCGGAACAGGTGTCCCTGACGGTATCGGTACCGCAGATACAGCCGGCTGCGTTGCTTCGGAACCGGATCCCTGCTGTGTGCCTGCAGAACAGTATCTGAGACAGACAGCCGCTCCGGCAGCAACAGCTATCAATATAACTACGATCGTGCAATTTCTTCTTCGTCTTGCTCTGCGTTCCCTCTCACGTCTCTTTCTTTCCTGCTCGCGTCTCCACATACGCTGCGACATTGCCATCCAAAGCAACTCCTTCCTTTATCAGTAGTGGATTTCCAGTTATCTCCCTTCGTTATGTTCAGCCAAGCAGTTCGATCGCCTTATTGAGCTGTGTATCGTTTTCTCTCGGCACCTCAGATGCGTACATCCCGGCATACTCGGCAGGAAGACTCACTGTTTCATCAGGCTCTATTCCGACACCATGTATGCAGACACCGTTTGGCGAGTAATATTTTGCGATCGTCATGGACATACCGGATCCATCGTAAAATGGATATACAGCCTGAACGATGCCCTTACCGTAACTCTTCTCGCCTACAACTATTGCCTTTCCGTAATCTTTGAGCGCTCCGACAAGCACCTCCGACGCGCTTGCGCTGTTTCCGTTTATCAACACAGCTATAGGCATATCAAGCTCTGATGTGTCTGAGCGGTACTCTTCTCTCTCCCCGGATCTTGTTTCTGTATATGTTATTATTCCCTCAGGCAAAAGATAATCAGCTATATCACACGCCACGTCCAGCACGCCTCCGGGATTGTCCCTGAGGTCTATTATGAGTTTCTGCATGCCGTTTGCCTTAAGAGCATCTGTTTGGTCTCTGAATTCCGTAAAGGTGCTTTCCTGAGAATCAGAAGTTGCAGAATTGAATCCGCTTATTCGCACATACCCGATATTATTGTCAAGCATTTCGGATTCAACAGACTCATCGACTATCTCTTCCCGTATAACATCTATATCCATGCTTTGTCCGTCACGCTCTATCGTCACCTTCACAGTTGTTCCGGCTTTGCCGTTTTTTATCGCGCTCACACATTCATTCATTTGATCACCGCTGTAAGCAGTTCCGTCCACGGCTGTTATATAATCTCCGGGCTTTATACCGGCATTATACGCCGGCGATCCCTCGGTTGGAGCGATAACAACGATCTTCCCCGCCTCCTCGTCCGCGGATATCACAACACCTATCCCGACATAACTTTCCTCGATACCGCTCATATACGACTCAAATTCATCTTTTGTATAATAGTGTGTATATGGTTCATCGAGCGCCTCAACATATGCTTTTACGGCTGCGTCGCCGAGCTCGTTTTCATTATAATCATCATAGAGATAGTTGTTTTTCAAATATGATTCTACAGTGCCGAGCTTGCGCTCAGTTTCATCTTGAGCTGAACCGGCAAAGGATCCTCCGCCCACAGCGTATAGCACCGACGTTGCGGCGAAAGTGACGGCTGCGGTAGTTGTCACTGTCACTATAGTTTTAACAGCAGGTTTCAAATATCAACACCTCGGTATATTTTTTATGCCGCTTTAGCGGCTGCTGAAAATAATCTTAATAAGGGGGCGGCGGAAACGCTGCCCCCTTTTGCATTTCGTGTACTTTGTTCCTTGCGGCATCATATTTTCAAGGGATTAGACATGAGATACTTATGTACCATCATTGCAACTTTGAATACGATCGCCTGATCGAACTTCCTGAGATCAAGACCGGTAAGCTTATATATCTTTTCAAGCCTGTAAACAAGTGTATTTCTGTGTACAAAAAGCTGTCTTGAAGTTTCGCTGACGTTGAGATCGTTCTCAAAGAACTTATTTATCGTAAGTATTGTCTCGTCGTCGAGTGTGGTTATATCGCCTTTTTTGAATACCTCTTTTAAGAACAGCTCGCAGAGTTTTATCGGCAGCTGATATATAAGTCTTCCGATACCAAGATTATCGTAGCTTAAAATGCTCTTTTCTTCTTCAAATACTTTTCCCACTTCTATCGCGATCTGAGCCTCTTTATACGAATTGTTGAGCTCGTCTATATTTGCGGCTACCGTTGAAAGCCCGATTATGACCGGATGCATGACCTCGGACCGTGCCGTGTCAAGTATCTGCTGCGCCATCTCTTCAAGATCTTTTGTGGTAAGTATCTCTTTAAGTTCCTTGATAAGAACTATATTATTGGAATCGATACTTATTACAAAGTCATGCTCCTTATCGGGATACATGTTCCGTATTACTTCGTATATTCCGCTTTCCTGACCGCTCGTGACCTTTATATACAGCACCGCGCGCGGCACATCGCAATCAACATGCAGCTCTCTGGCTTTTTGGTGAAGATCAAACGATATAAGATTATCAAAAATTATATTCTGCATAAAATTTGTTTTATCGTATTTTTCATCATAGTAATGACGTACATTATTAGCTGCAACCGCTACAGCGTTGCAGCAGTATTTTGCGGTCTCATCTGTACCCTCTACATAAACTACATACTCGGCATACGGTTTATTGGACATGGCGCGGATAGTAAAACCATCTTTGAACAAAAGCTTCTCGCTGTTAACGGCAGCAAGGACCAATCCCTCCATGACATCGTCATTCGGTTCAAGACCGTTATAAGCCAATACCAAGCCATGCGAATCGGCAATACCGAAGCGCTTGGGAAATACGTCTGCCATTTGTGTTACGATATTTTGAAAAGCTTTACTTATCATATTTTTGTCCTCCGAATGCATAGATTTATATCGGCTAAAAATACCGACATCAATATACAGATATTATATAACAAAACTCACTAATTTTCAAGCACTTTTTAGAAATATTTTATTATATTTTTTATTAGTTTTTTATTCCAAAATAATTATTACTAATATATTGACAATGACATGCTTATGTGGTATAATTGGAATGCGGTCGAGGATTAGTTCTTGCTAATATGGATTAGCATTAAACACTCATCGAGCCGTATCGGATCATCCGATGGTCATAAACAGTCTGCGGCTGTTTACAAAACAGCTGTATGACGAGCCGTGCGGGCAAATACCTTTGTCTGCTAAACGGCATCCTATAATATACTAAACGGAGGTAAAAAACAAATGACAGACTTTGAACAGTGGCACGGATTTCAGGGTGTAAAGTGGCGCGACGATATCGACACTCGTGACTTTATCCAGAACAACTATACCCCTTATGACGGTGACGAATCTTTCCTTGAAGGACCTACAGAGGCGACAAACAAGCTTTGGGGCAGACTTCAGGAGCTTCAGAAAGAGGAGCGCGCAAAGGGCGGCGTTCTCGATATGGATACAGAGATCGTTACGGGTATAACAGCGCATAAACCCGGATATATAGATGAAAGCATGAAAGATCTGGAGCAGATAGTGGGACTTCAGACCGATAAGCCGTTAAAGCGTGCGTTTATGCCGTTCGGCGGTATAAGAATGGCTGAAGAGGCATGCACTACTTACGGATATGAGCCCGATCCGGAGCTGCACAAAATTTTTACCAAGTATCACAAGACACACAATCAGGGCGTGTTCGACGTCTACACACCCGAAATGAGGGCTGTGCGCAAGAACAAGATAATCACCGGTCTTCCCGATACATACGGAAGAGGACGTATCGTAGGCGATTACCGCAGAGTTGCCCTTTACGGAATAGATCTGCTCATCGAGCACAAGCAGAAAGATTTCGCTGACTGCGAGAGCGAGTCAATGTTTGAAGATGAGATACGTCAGCGCGAAGAGCTCACTATGCAGATAAACGCGCTCAAGGAAATGAAAGAGATGGCTGAGATGTACGGCTGCGATATATCAAAGCCCGCAAAGAATGCAAAAGAGGCTTGCCAGTGGCTTTATTTCGGATACCTTTCCGCAATAAAAACACAGAACGGAGCCGCAATGAGCGTGGGAAGAGTTTCTACTTTCCTCGACATTTACATTCAGCGCGATCTTGACGAAGGCGTTATAACCGAAAAAGAGGCGCAGGAGCTTATCGACCATATGGTAATGAAGTTCCGTATGGTAAAATTCGCTCGTATACCATCATATAATGAGCTTTTCTCAGGTGACCCTGTATGGGCAACACTCAACGTTGCGGGTAAGGGAGTTGACGGACGTTCAATGGTAACAAAGAACGATTTCCGCTTCCTTCACACCCTTGAAAACATGGGACCTTCACCCGAGCCGAACCTCACTGTACTCTATTCATCACAGCTCCCGGAAAGTTTCAGACGCTATGCCGCGGCTATTTCCGTGCGCACAAGCTCGATCCAGTACGAGAACGATGATGTGATGCGTCCTGTATGGGGTGATGATTACGCTATCTGCTGCTGCGTATCTGCAACACAGACAGGTAAGGAAATGCAGTTCTTCGGCGCGAGAGCAAACCTTGCAAAATGTCTGATGTACGCATTAAACGGCGGTGTTGACGCAAAAACAAAGATGCAGGTAGGCCCTGAGTATCCGAAGATCACTTCTGAATATCTCGATTATGACGAGGTCATAAAAAGATACGATAAGATGATGGACTGGCTTGCAAAGGTTTATGTCCGCACTCTCAACGTCATCCATTATATGCACGACAAATACTATTACGAAGCTGCGGAGATGGCTCTTATCGATACAGATGTGCGCCGTACATTCGCGACAGGTATCGCCGGTTTCTCACATGTTGTTGATTCGCTTTCAGCTATCAAATACGCTAAGGTAAAACCGATACGTGATGAAAACGGTATAATATATGATTTCGAGACAGAAGGCGATTTCCCGCGTTACGGCAATGATGATGACCGTGCTGACGATATTGCAGTATGGCTTTTGAAGACTTTCATGGGCAAGATCAAAAAGTGTCATACATACCGTAACTCAGAGCCGACGACTTCGATACTTACAATTACTTCAAACGTTGTATATGGAAAAGCCACATCAGCACTTCCTGATGGACGTAAGGCCGGGGAGCCGCTCTCACCCGGAGCAAATCCGTCCTATGGCGCAGAAAAGAACGGTCTTCTCGCATCGCTCAACTCTGTTGCAAAACTTCCGTATGAATACGCGCTTGACGGCATATCAAATACACAGACAATCAATCCTGACGCGCTTGGTCATTCCGAGCCCGAGCAGGTAACGAACCTTGTTTATGTCCTTGACGGATATTTCGACAAGGGCGCTCATCACCTCAACGTGAATGTATTCGGAAAGGAAAAACTCATTGACGCTATGGAGCACCCTGAGAAAGAAGAGTATGCAAACTTCACTATCCGTGTTTCGGGATATGCGGTAAAGTTTATTGACCTTACGCGCGAGCAGCAGCTTGACGTTATTTCGAGAACGTGCCATGCATCACTGTAATGAGATAAAAGGCAGGATCCACTCGACTGAAAGCTTTGGCGCGGCAGATGGTCCCGGAGTAAGATTTATTATCTTCCTCCAGGGATGCCGCATGCGCTGCCGCTATTGCCATAATCCCGATACCTGGGATATGAACGGCGGCGAAGAGGCAACGGCTGATGAGCTTCTGAAAAAAGCTTTGAGGTACAAGTCATATTGGAGAGCCGAAGGCGGGATAACGGTCAGCGGCGGAGAGCCTTTGCTTCAGATTGATTTTATGCTTGATCTGTTCAAAAAAGCAAAGTCACTCGGTATAAATACGGTCATCGATACTGCCGGAAACCCATTCACTCGCGAAGAACCGTTTTTCGGTAAATTCCGTGAGCTTATGAGCTATACAGACCTTCTCCTTTTGGACATAAAGGAGATCGATCCGGCAAAACACCGGGCGATCACAGGATTCGATAACGCGAATATACTTGATATGGCAAGATATCTTTCAGAGATAGAAAAACCGGTCTGGATAAGACATGTGCTTGTCCCCGGACTGAGCGATTTTGACGAAGATCTCACCGCGCTTGGTGAGTTCATCAGCAATTTGAAAAATGTAAAAAAGGCGGAGATCCTTCCGTATCATACGCTCGGCAAATTTAAATGGGAAAATCTCGGTATACCTTATACCCTCGAGGATGTTTCCCCGCCGACAGAAGATCGCATAAAAAATGCCGAAAGGCTTATTTGCGCAAAATAACATAAAAGGACGCATATACCTTGCTCAGGGATAGATGCGTCCTATTTCTTTGTCTAATTTCAACAATTACAGTGCATCAAAACCGCTAATTATTGTATATCGGATATTGTTTATACAATATACGGTGTATTTTATGTCCGATTTTTATATTGACAAATCATTGGCGCTGTTGTAAAATTAAATCAAGAGGCCGTGTTATGCGGCAAAACACATGTAAAGGGGAATATTATAATTATGAATAAACGCTTGGCAGATACAGCTATGGGACGTGCGGCAGCGGATCTTGTTATAAAAAACGGCGTTATTGCGGATGTTTTCACAGGAAGATTCGTTCCTTGCGATGTTCTTGTTAAGGATGGAAGAGTATGCGGCCTTGGCCAATACTCCTGTGATAATGTAGTAGATGCCACGGGCAAATTTATTTTGCCAGGACTTATTGATTCGCATCTTCATATAGAGTCATCTATGGTGACACCGTCGCAGTACGCGCTTGCGGCAGTGCCTCATGGGGTTACCACTGTAATAGCTGATCCGCACGAGATAACCAACGTCTGCGGCGAAGCCGGACTTCGTTTCATGAAAAAGAGCTCAGAGGGGCTTCCTCTTGATATAAAATATATGCTCCCCTCTTGCGTTCCGGCGACTCCGTTTGAGCATTCGGGTGCTGTATTGACATCAGAGGATACAAAGAGGCTTGCAAAGGATTTCTTCGGCATTGGTGAAATGATGAACTATCCGGGGATAGTCAACGGTGACGAGGAGACTTTCGAAAAGGTTATAGGCGAAAAGGTAGACGGTCACGCTCCCGGTCTTACCGGACACAGACTTGATGCTTATATAAGCGCGGGTATAAAAACCGATCATGAATGCTTGGAAATGTCGGAAATGCTTGAGAAGATTGGTAAAGGGATGTATATCGCTATCCGTGAAGGCACGCTTTCAAAGGATCTGTCCCGCCTGATATACGGCATAAACGCATATACCTTCCGGCGCTGTACATTCTGTACCGACGATAGGTTCATAGGCGAGATACAAAAAGAAGGCAGTATAGACTATATGATACGTGAAGCCATACATCTCGGTACAGATCCTTTAATGGCGATCAGCATGGGTTCTATCTGCGCGGCGCAGTGTTATGGTATGCGTGATCGTGGCGCGATAGCCCCTGGCTATAAAGCAGATCTTCTTATAATCGACAATCCACACAATTTCAATATTGAAGCTGTATATAAAAACGGCATAAAGGTAGCTGAGAACGGCCGCGCTCTATTTGAAGTACCGTCATACGACACAAGCTCGGTAACGGATACGGTACATCTTCCGGTGATCTCTGAAGACTTTTTCGCGCATGATCCCGGAACAGCGTTCGATGCGATATCGCTTGTTCCAAATGCTATCATAACAAAGAGAGTTTCTGCAAGCAAAAATGATGATCCGTCAAAAGTATGCGTTATTGAACGTCACCACGGCACGGCACAGAAAGGTATCGGATATGTTGTGAACTACGGTATCAAAAACGGTGCGATCGCAACGTCTGTAGGACATGATTCACATAACGTTGCTGTTATCGGGGACAATGACGCGGATATGGCTAAGGCGGTAAATACACTTGGCAAAAGCGGCGGCATAGCTGTGGTGTCAAACGGAGAAGTGCTTGCCTATCTTGAGCTTGAAATAGCGGGACTTATGACAAACAAGAGCGCTGAGTTTGTTTCAGACGCTCATGACAAGCTTGAAAAAGCGGCTAAGGCTCTCGGGATAACAAATAATGTTGATCCGTTTCTATCGCTTGCATTTCTTCCGCTTCCTGTGATCCCGGAAATACGCATAACGGACAGCGGGCTGTTTGATGTTGAAAATTTCGAATTCATATAACATACCGCAAGCGCGAACGAAAATCGACCTTTAAAATTCACAAAAACCCACGGAGGCATACTATGGCGAAATTTAATCTTGATATGGGCTGGAAATTTCATAACGGTGACATTCCTTTGCCCGTGATAAATAATCATACTGATACATATATGGCATCAAAGGCGGGCGGTGCAACAGGCGCTGCCAGTCCAGATTTTGACAAAAGCGGATGGGAGGATGTTGATCTTCCGCATGATTACGCGGTTGCCAATCCAATTGAAGAAAAATATGGCCCCGCGTGCGGTTATAAAAAGCGCGGCAAGGCATGGTATTCAAAAAGATTTAAGCTCGATGAAGAGGACAGAGACAAGCAGATATTAATCGAGTTTGAAGGTGTTACAGGTGAATGTGTCGTATATCTGAACGGTTCGGTGATCGGCCGAAATTTCAGCGGATATAACTCATTTACTGTTGATGCAACCGATATGGCTTTATATGGTGACAACATAAATGATCTTGTCGTATATGTCAACGCTGATCTAATAGAGGGATGGTGGTATGAAGGGGCCGGAATATACCGTCATGTAAACCTATATAAGAAAAACAGGCTCCATTTTGAGCATAATGGTATATTCCATGAGACTATCCGTATGGATACATCAACATGGGCAGTGTTCTCGCACATATCCGTTGAAAATCTTACCGTTCACGACCAGGCATTTGAGATATCTGTTCGTCTGTTCGATGAGGAAGACAATATTGTAGGGAGCGCCAACGATGAGTTCGAGGTGTTCGCTTTTACAAAAACTGAAACCGGAGTTGATTTCTTGACCTACAGTCCGAAATTATGGGATATAAATGATCCTAGCCTTTACAAAATAACGGCTGAGCTCAAACAGGACGGAATCGTTATAGACAGTGAGACCATGTATATAGGATTCCGTACAATAGCGATAGATTCGGAAAAAGGATTCTTTCTCAATGGAAGGCATGTAAAACTCTATGGTGTTTGCTGCCATCAGGATCATGCCGGGGTCGGCGTTGCCGTGCCGGACGCAGTCAATGACTATAGGATAAGACTTTTAAAGGAAATGGGAGCTAATGCATACAGGGCAGCTCATGGGAATGCCTCAAAGGCGATCCTTGAAGCATGTGACCGTTACGGCATACTTTTAATGGATGAAAACAGACAGTACAATACAGCCGAAACGGACGGGATAAAGCAGGTGCGCGATATGGTAATGAGGGACAGAAACCATCCCTCTGTAGTCATGTATTCCCTCTATAATGAAGAGCCGCTCCAAGGCACATTCATAGGAAGAAAGCTTGCGATGAGACTTAGGGGCGTGATAGAGGAACATGATGGAACACGTTTCACGCTCGGCGCAATGAATAACGGTTTGCTGAATGAAGACGGCGCGTACGATGTATGCGATATTACAGGCATAAATTATCAGACAAATATGTATGATGAATTCCACGCCAAATTCCCCAAAATGCCTGTGACAGGAAGCGAAAACTGCAGCGCGTTTATGACACGAGGCTGTTATAAGACAGATCACAGTAAAAACGTGATAGATATGTTTGACAGTGAATGCGCGTCATGGGGCAACACATATCGCGATGGATTTTTGCAGATGCAGAAACGTGATAATATCATGGGATATTTCGTATGGACAGGCTTTGATTATCGCGGAGAGCCGACACCGTTCGCTTATCCGTCTATCTCCACACAATTCGGTATTCTCGACACATGCGGATTCAGAAAATCGGCCTACTATCTGAATAAGTCATTTTGGACAGATGAGCCGATCATACATATCGTGTCACACTGGAACTATGATATAGGCAGCAAGCCGGATATAACTGTATTTACAAACTGCAAAAAAGCAGAGCTTTTTGTCAACGGAAAATCAGCCGGCTCAGCTGATATATCAGATGATCATACCGCTGTATTCCATTCAGTGATATTTGAGCCGGGAGAACTGAAAGCGATTGGTGACGAAGGAAAGGCGGAAGATTCTGTTCGTACACATGGCAACATTTCAGCCATTGAGTTAACTTGCAGCGCGGACACCGCGCGCGAAAATGATGCAGTGTGCGTAAATGTAAAAGCTGTTGACGAAAATGGAGTATTCGTGAGCAACGCTGATGATTTGGTGTCATTTTTAACAGAAAACGGAACTGTGATCGGCGTTGGAAACGGAGATCCAAATTCCCACGAGGCTGATATCTCTCGTGAGCGCAGTCTCTTTAACGGCTTGTGCCAAGCAATTGTATCTCCCGACCATGATTCGGATACGATGACAGTTACCGCATCGACTGTATCGGGTATTTCAGCATCGATCACAATATCTGTCGATAAGTGTGCAGTGCCCGTGATCGGTTCAGTAACTGAAAAATATATAACGAAATGGAGACGCACGCTTGAGCTCTCAGAGGAGTATCCTGATCACACCGCAAAGATCTCAGACAGTGATATGAATACGTGGGTGATCGTTGATGCCGGAACAGGTCAAGACAGCATATTTGACGGTAAAATCGGCTATGCTATGTATAAGACCAACGTGGATACGATACCGGGCGAACGTGTGATATTCCGTGAGATAACAGGAAGCAAGGCGGATATCTATATAAATAACGAGCTTGTGATATCGGATATATGTGATTTTGGAAAACGATTCGAGTATGTTTCAGAAAAAGGCGGGACATTGAATATCACTGTAGTTATAAAAAGCGGCAATACAGACCGCGGCGCGGGAATAAGCAAACCTGTAGTTACAACTATGTGATCGATTCACAGCAGCCGGCAAGGGTCATTCCCCGCGGCTGCTGTGTTGTGTTCTGTTATATTGAAAGGATGATATATATGAATTTGCCGAATGATCCGGCTATGCTTTTAAGTGTTGTGAATACAAAACTGAGAGACTTCTATCCGTCACTTGATTCGCTTTGTGAAGACCTCGAGGCTGACAAAAAAGTTATAATTGAAAAATGCCGTTCACTTGGATATGAATACAGCGATGATAGAAATCAATTTGTATAAATAATTAATATGTCTCGTAATTAATATGTCTCGTTAAGAATTATAAAAAAAGGAGATCTGTTATGCTTGAAACGGAATTTAAGGCTATGCTCACTCAAGAGCAGTACAATGATCTTGATCGAATGTTTAAATGGGATTGGGTAAAAGAGCAGACAAACAGCTATTATGCCGATCCTTCGATGCTTTTAAAAAAACATGGGATAACACTCAGAATACGTACCATAAACGGCATAAGCAAAATACAGGTGAAAGCGCATAAAAATGAAAACAGTCCGCTGCAGATATGTGAAGAAACAGAGTTTGACACGGAAACTATACCAAATAAGTTTGCTGCCGATGAGGTGGAACATATGACAGGAATATCAGCGCCCGCTTCCCTGCTTGGCTCGCTTACAACGCTTCGGCACAGCCTGATGTACAGCGACGGAGTGGAAATATGCCTTGATAAAAGTGATTACCTCGGCAAAACTGACTATGAGATAGAAGTAGAATATACCAGTGAGATCCCCGACAGCTTGAAAGAGAAACTTGCGGATGCGGGGATCGAGTTTAAAGACGCCGCTGTAGGAAAAATGACACGTTTCATGCAGCGCTTAAATGATGTAATGCACGGCGAGGACTGATCTGCAGTAGTACATCATTTGTATTGATAAAAAGGGATGCCGTATACAGCATCCCTCCTCTTGTCATTCTGAGGTCGTATATATTTTTTGTCTACCGGGCAAGTATCGCTTGCCATTCAGGTATGAGCCGCTCAAGGCTGTAACCGGCATTGGCCGGGCTGGTAGACGGCAGCTTTTGAGCCTCTATCCTCGTCTCTTTTTCAAGAAACTTTTTATACAATCTGTAAGACGTACCTCCGTTGCAGAATATACTGCGTATCGGAGCATTGCTAAGTATTATAGAAATATCATTTGGGACCGCATTTTTTATGGTACTGTCACCCGATCCTATTATATCGCAGCTCTTTATGACATCCCAAACGGCAATACCATTCCTCAAAAGAAAATCTTTCTTTTCAGGGATCGTATCAGGCACACGCTCGCCGAACACAGCCGCCAGAACACGCCAAAATCTATTCTGCGGATGTCCGTAAAAGAAACGCTGCTCACGTGATTTTACTGACGGAAAGCTTCCGAGAATGAGTGTTTCGGATCTGCTGTCAAAGACAGGATCAATATTATGAAATTCTTCTGCCATAACTGCCCTCACATGAATATCGATATTGCGAATACCGCGCCTATGACAAAAAGGATCACGTGTACCCAGAATAGCTTCAATATCGCGGGACCGTTATCGCTTTCTTCCGCCTGTTTCATCATTTTGACTATGATAAGCGCTGCGCCGCATATGATAAACGGCGCAAAAAAGAATGCCAATAACGCGCTTCCGCTTGACCATTCTATTATCAATCTCAGTATCACCATGAAATACCCGAGTCCGGCAAGCAGAGCAAATATGAGCCTGCCAGCCGTTGTGCCGAGTATGCCTAATATTTTTTTATTCATCTCTTTGATCAATCCAAGCTTGCCAGTTCTTTGAACGCGTTAGCCATCTCTATAGCCGAAAGTGCGCAATCATAGCCTTTATTGCCTGCCTTTGTACCAGCGCGCTCGATCGCCTGTTCGATCGTGTCTGTTGTAAGTACTCCGAAAAGCACCGGTATTCCTGAATTCAGTGATACCTGAGCGATTCCCTTTGCTGTTTCATTGCATACCATCTCATAATGCGAGGTCGCGCCTCTGATAACAGCGCCTACACATATCACAGCGTCAAATGACATATTCATGACCATTTTTTTAGCCATAAGCGGCAGTTCAAACGCGCCGGGGACCCATGCGAGAGTTATATCCTCATCACGAACACCGTGACGCTTCAAGCAGTCCTCAGCGCCTGATATAAGCTTTGAGGTTATAAACTCATTGAACCTCGAAGCAACAATTCCTATTTTCAATCCTTCCCCTATCAGTTTCCCTTCATAAACTTTCATTTCGTTACCTCCTGAAATCATATTTATTTTATTTTGCTGTTGCTGGATCAGAAATGCAAATAGTGACCCATTTTGAGCTTCTTTGTTTTAAGATAAAACTCATTTTCTTTTTTTGCCGGTATCTCGATCGGCACACGTTCCACTATCTCTATACCATATTCTGAAAGATCGGATATCTTATCAGGATTATTAGTCATGATACGCAGCTTTGACGCTCCGAGATCTCTCAATATCTGCGCTCCCTCACTGTAATCACGGAGATCTGCCGCAAAACCAAGCTTTAGATTTGCCTCAACAGTGTCATATCCCTGCTCTTGAAGCGTGTATGCCTTGATCTTATTCAAAAGACCTATACCTCTGCCCTCCTGGCGAAGATAAACTATTATGCCTCTTCCCTCTTCGTTTATTTTCTTCATAGCCGATGCAAGCTGTTCGCCGCAGTCACAGCGGCATGATCCGAACACATCGCCTGTAAGACATTCAGAATGCACTCTGCACAGAACAGGTTCACCATCAGCAACATCTCCCTTTACAAGAGCCACATGCGACTTCCCGGTTATTATGTTTTTATAACCGTATATATCAAATTCACCATACTTCGTCGGAAGATACGCTTTTGCGCAGCGCTCCATTATTTTGTCATGAAGACGTCTGTAAGCCTGAAGATCTTGTATCCTTATAAAAGTAATGTCATGTTCTTTTGCAAACTTTTCAAGCCCTTCTCGGCGCATCATTGTACCGTCATCAGCCATTATCTCGCAGCAGAGCCCGGCCTGTTCAAGTCCCGCAAGACGCAAAAGGTCTACTGTTGCCTCGGTATGTCCGTTTCTTTCGAGCACTCCGCCCGGCTTAGCCTCGAGGGGGAACATGTGCCCGGGCCGTCTGAAATCTGAAGGGCTCGCGGACGGTGAAACGCACATACGCGCAGTATATCCCCGCTCCTCGGCGCTTATGCCTGTTGTTGTGTCGATATGATCTATCGACTCTGTAAATGCAGTTTCATGATTATCAGTATTATTTGCCACCATCGGTCTGAGCCCGAGCTTGTGGATATACGCGCTGCTCATAGGCATGCATATAAGTCCTTTCGCCGCGCTCGCCATAAAGTTTACATTCTCTGTCGTTGCGAACTGTGCCGCGCAGATCAGATCCCCCTCATTCTCACGGCTCTCATCATCAGTACAAAGAATAACCTTGCCGTTTCTGAGATCTTCCATCGCTTGCTCTATTGTGGAAAAACACATTTATATCAGCCTCCTAAAATCCGTATTTTTTCAAAAAATCTTCCGTTATGCCGCCTTTTTCATGATCCACAAATTTTTCGACATATTTCCCGATCATATCACATTCTATATTGAGTTTATCACCGTTTTTCCGTCCTATAAGAGTTGTCTCCTCCGCTGTATGCGGTATTACAGAAACCGAAAACCATGTCGTGCCGACCTCTGCGACTGTAAGGCTTATCCCGTCAAGAGCGACCGAGCCCTTTTCAACAATATACCGCATGATCTCCGGAGCAGCCGTAACTTTTACCCATACCGCGTTATCCTCTCGGACCATCGATACTATCATTCCGGTGCCGTCGATATGTCCCGCCACAATATGACCGCCGAATCGACCTCCCGCCAGCATAGCGCGTTCAAGATTTACCTTGCTTCCCGGCACAAGTCCATCAATGTTTGTACGCCGCACAGTCTCCGCCATTACATCCGCAGTAAACGATGGAAAACATATCTCATCCGCTGTAAGACAGACACCGTTTACCGCGACACTGTCTCCCAGCTTCAGATCATCGAATATATCATTAGCTTTAATTGTGAGCCTGCACGATCTTGCGCCGCGCACAATCGATTCCACTGTACCGATCTCTTCTATTATTCCCGTAAACATCTTTATCACGCTCCGTTTATTTTTGGATATTATATCTTATCCGGACATCCGTTCCGAGCATTTTGACCTCCGGTTCCCCGAGAGGGATCGCTTTATCCATGGTGTCTACATCCATCGGCCCCACTGCCGATCTTCCGTCTCCTCCGATAAATTTAGGGGCAATATATATAACAGCTTCATTGACCAATCCATTTCTGAGCATTGATGAATGCAGTTCAGCGCCGCCCTCCACCAATATGCTGTCGATACTCCGCGAGCCAAGCTCATGCATCAGCGAAATGAGATCGACCCTATTGCCTTTTGTGGCGATCACATCTGCGCCGGCTTTTTTCAACGCTTCTGCTTTTTCGGGATCTGCCCCATCCGCTGCCGCTATTATCGTTGGTATCTTGTCAGCTGTTTTTATGATATTTGAATCAAGAGGTATGCGGAGATGACTGTCACAGATTATACGTATAGGATCGGATGGATCCTCACATCGGCAAGTAAGCATTGGATCATCCGCAAGCACGGTGTTTATGCCGACCATGATCGCCGCGCAGCGCTTGCGCAGTAAGTGACCATCAGAACGCGAAAGCTCGTTCGTTACCCATTTCGAATCACCGGTGTTCGCCGCTGTTTTACCATCAGCCGATATCGCAGACTTCATTATGACATACGGTGTCTTTAATGTTATATAGTGAAAAAATATTTTATTTAATGCGTCGCATTCTTCACGCATAATATTTTCCGTAACTTCTATGCCGTGAGAGCGAAGAATATTCATGCTCTGTCCCGCGACAAGAGGATTTGGATCATAAGATCCGACATAGACATGCTTTATACCCGCTTTTATAACCGCATCCGTGCATGGAGGCTGTTTTCCGTAATGGCAGCATGGTTCAAGTGTCACATACATATCCGCGCCGGAAGGATCTTCTTTGCAGTCTGCGAGGGCATTACGTTCCGCATGCGGTTCGCCGTACCGTTCATGCCATCCCCGGCCGATGATACGCCCATCTTTAACGATGACCGCTCCAACAATAGGATTCGGATTGGTAAAACCTATCCCATTCTTCGCAAGCTCTATCGCAATGCTCATATATTCATCCATAAAAAAACACCTCGAAAACTTCGAGGTATCACAAAAACAAATTCACCAAAGAAAACAATGTTTTTAAAGGTTATTTATATAATTTGTTTCTTCTCTCATCCGGACTTTACCGTCGGTCCCGGAATCGCACCGGGTCAACTCATAAACAGAGCTCACGGACTTGCGGAAACAACGCCGCTCACCGTCGGTCATGAATTACACAATACCCCGAAGAATTATTGTAAACGCCCGAAAGCGTTTCTATGCATATATAATACCACCATAATGCTTTATTGTCAATAGTTTTTTATGAAAATGATAAAAACAGCTCAAAAACTCTCTTCCAAGCAATAAAAAATGGAGCTATCGCATTAAGAACGCATAGGACTGCTCGGTTTTAGATGCAGAACGGATAAAATTGTTCGTAGTAACATAACTTTTATGCTATGTTGCGGTCTGCGCTAAAAGCGATAGCCCATTCATCTATATTGTCTCGACCTTTACATTCTCCGCGCTTATGCCGGGGAGTGTCAGTCTGACGCTTTCATTGTCCTTTACTCTTATATCAAGTTCCCTAAGTACGATATTCGAGAGCCCGACATGCTCCGGGTCCGGATCTGCATCAATGAACCGTCTGCATTCTGCCCTGCAGCGGCTCATGGTGATGCCGTATATATATGTTAGCGGAGTGTCCTCCCTGCCCTTGAGATCATAAAACTGTGTCCAACGGTACACATTCAGAAAACTGCCGACTCTGCCTGTCACATCCTCCACGCTGATATGCTCGTATCTTTGCGGCGTATCCGGCCGCGCCTTCAGCCACAGCAGATTGTGCGCTCCATCCACCCTTATCCTTCTCATGATCACATTTGTCGCTTGCACGCACTCAGAGCCGCATGTGAGACAGCCGTGACAAAAGCCGTAATCACAGTCCTCTATTATGATCCGTTCATTCGGACCGTTCTCCGGCATTGTGTCAGCCCACGGACCTTTTCCGCCCTTTAGGACCACCGCATCGTCATTCACCTCAAAGCGGCAGTTCTTTATAAGCACGTCAGTGCACGCGTCTATG
>CAJFNT010000041.1 GCA_904395315.1 uncultured Clostridia bacterium | reverse complement strand
TGTAGCTGGGGCAGGACGAATGCCCTGCCCTGAAAAAATATAATTTTACCACAGGAGCTTAATTTACAGAAAAAATTTCGCACGCCCCGATAAATCAAGGGAAAACACAATGATTAACTTCCCATAAGTCGAGTGGGAATGAGTACATTAAGCCAATAAACCGCATAGCTATGCGGTTTATTGGCTCTCTTTAAAGTAAAGCGTAACAAAAACGTAACAGTGTTTTAGATTTAAATAAAACTATTTAAGTCCTTCAAGCTTTTTTAAAACTTATTGTAAATATTGCTGGTATCATCCCAAAAAACTTAGTCATAATATCGCCTCCAACGTTGTGAATAAGTTACTTAACGCCGATACAATAAATGCATCCAAAAATAAAGCCGTTAGGATGGATTTATTTCCTTAATTGTATTTATTATATCATATTAAATCCTGTGCGGCAATAACATTTCATGCTTTTTAAGTTACTTAGTGAAATTTTAATTCAAAGCTTTTCACAATAAATACAATCGCACCGTTGTGTATTGACCCTAAAAATTTTTAGTATGGTTTTCAAAAGGTTTACATTTTGATGTTATATTGCGTCTTTATAAAATGAAACGGCAAATAGATCTATATTCGCACGACTTGGACATACCGTTCGAATGAATGCCCAAATGATGTATATGCAGTTTTTAAATAATATAATAGAAAGAGGGTAACTTTACAGCAAATGTAAATTTTAAAAATGCTTCTGGAAATTGTGTGCATAACAACAATGTTGGATACACAATAGCAAGTGAAAGCAATAATTCTCTGAGTACTATGAGTTTCTATCGTGACACTGTAGAAAATGGTTTTATGTAAACTCCGCTGAAACGCTCACCGACGACCTAAAATGTTTTGCAAGCACCGATGATAACGGCAACGGCAATAAATGTCTGTTGGGAGAAACTATAACGCCAAATAAAACTGCACAGCTTTTCCTCTCTCATCACAACAATTGTTCTTGTAACATAAATTATGGCGTATTGCTGTTTAACCCTAATTCGTACGATATAACAGTAAATGCATCGAACTATGGTTACGCAAGAGGCTGGAATGTGGAAGAATTCGAATTGTTTACTCATTCAAAAACTGTGAAAAATCCGGTGCTAAATAATTCAAAACAGCTTGACAGTGCGGCTTTTATGTGATAGAATAATAATGCATTTTTTATACAATAAAGATGATAGTGTATCTGTTTGTACATAGTCACGGTGAGCCGAGCGCTTTTTGCAGAAACGGCGCCGCGGTATATTTATGCATATCGGGCAGATGATCGGTCATCAAAAAGGAATGAGGGATTTATATAATGAAGAAATTTTTAGCGTTGACAGCAGCTGCAGCTCTTATGATCGCCGCAGCGGGATGTTCGCAGGGCGGAAACGACACGGCGCAGTCTACCGAGCAGGCGACCGCACAGGCTGAGTCGGATCTTGCGTACATCAAAGACAACGGGGTGATGAAGATCGGTTACACGGTCATTGATCCTCTCAACTACACAGACGATTCGGGAGAGCTTGTGGGCTTTGAGACGGAGTTTGCGACGGCTGTTTGCGAAAAGCTCGGAGTTACTCCGGAGTTCCATGAGATCGACTGGAACTCAAAGGAGATGGAGCTTGAGGCGAAGAATATCGACTGTATCTGGAACGGTCTCACAATAACTCCGGAGAGAGAGGAGAACATGTCGATATCGACACCGTATCTCGAGAACAGACAGGTCCTCGTTGTAAAGGCTGAGAATGAGGCTGCTTATTCGGAGAGCGTTGACGGTCTGAACGTTGTGGCAGAGGCAGGCTCGGCAGGCGACGAGCTCGCTCTTTCGGACGAGTTCTTTGCTAACGCGAACTATACAGATGTACAGTCGCAGGCTACAGCTCTTATGGACGTTGAATCGGGAACAGCTGATGTCGCTATAATCGACTATGTAATGGCGGCTTCATCGGTAGGCGACGGAACGGACTTTTCCGATCTCGTGCTCATCGACAAGGGCTATGATTCAGAGCAGTACGGTATCGCGTTCAGAAAAGGTTCGGATGTGACCGCTGAAGTGGACGCTATAATAACAGAGCTCGTAAGCGACGGAACGCTCGCTTCGATCGCGGATAAATACGGTCTCTCGGATATACTTATCGCTCAGTGATCCGCCAGAGCGGCGGTTTGTGCGCCTGATCTGTGTCCGGCGTGCAAGTCTGCCGTTTCGGAAAGCCGCGGAACATTTGCTCCGCGGCGTTTCAAAGCGGCGGGCCGATACAAATAACTTAGGAGAAATACATAATATGGAACAATGGCTTTCGCTTTTTGAAGGATTTAAGATCAACCTTATATTGTTTTTTGTAACTATCTTATGCGCTGTGCCGCTCGGACTGCTCATAACGTTTTGTTCAATGTCAAAATTCAAGCCGCTGTCGTTTGTTTCAAAGGTGTTCGTATGGATAATACGCGGAACACCGCTGATGCTTCAGCTGTTTGTAATATTGTACGCGCCGGGACTGCTGTTTGACATGCCGATGAAATCGAGGCTCACGGCTGCGATAATAGCGTTCATCATAAACTATGCCGCGTATTTTTCAGAGATATACCGAGGCGGTATAGAGAGTATCCCGAAGGGGCAGTACGAAGCCGGACAGGTGCTCGGGCTCACAAAGGTTCAGATCTTTTTCAAGATCGTGCTTTTCCAGGTGATAAAGCGTATAGTGCCGCCTATGGGCAATGAGATAATGACGCTCGTGAAGGACACGTCTCTTGCGAGGATCATAGGCGTTGGAGAGATCATAATGAGCGCGGAGCGTTTCTCGAAGATGGGACTTATCTGGCCGCTCTTTTCAACCGGGCTTTTCTTCCTTGCGATGTGCGGCATACTGACTCTCGTTTTCGGCAAGCTTGAAAAGAAGCTTGATTATTACAAGGCGTAAGGAGGGACGGCAATGGCGATTCTTGAAGTAAAGGGCCTCTGCAAGAGTTTTGGAAAGACGGAGGTCTTAAAAGGCATAAATTTCTCGATGGACGAGGGCGAGATAATCGCTGTCCTCGGTTCCTCCGGAAGCGGAAAAACGACGCTTCTGCGCTGTATAAATTTTCTTGAGACTGCAACGAAGGGCAAGATATTCGTTGACGGCGAGTGCGTGTTTGACGCTGATGACAAGCGGAAGATATCCGCCGCCGAGATACGCCGCCGCCAGCTGAATTTCGGGCTGGTGTTCCAGTCGTTCAATCTGTTTCCGCAGTACAATGTGCTTGAGAACGTAACGCTCGCGCCGAAGCTGCTCGCAAAGGAACAACCCGATTTCAAGCAGCGCAAAAAGGAGATATTCGCGGAGATAGACGAGAACGCGCGCGAGCTTCTTGACAGAGTGGGGCTTTCCGAAAAACTTGAAAATTATCCGTGTGAGCTTTCGGGAGGACAGCAGCAGAGAGTGTCCATCTCAAGGGCGCTCGCGCTCAATCCGAAGATACTTTTCTTTGACGAGCCGACATCGGCGCTCGATCCGGAGCTGACGCATGAGATACTGCGCGTGATAAAGGATCTTGCGCAGAAGCGGATGACGATGATAATCGTCACGCACGAGATAGAGTTCGCGAGGAATGTGGCGGACAGGATAATATTCATGAATGAGGGTGTCGTCCTTGAGGACGGAACGCCCGAGGAGGTAATAGACCACCCCAAAAATGAAAGGACAAAGGCATTTTTGGCAAAGATGCTGTGATATATATGTTCATCCGGAGACCGCATGTGCGGCTCTCCGTTTTTTTTATTCATAAATGATACATGATCGTGGATTATGTTAACTTATAACAAGCTCTGGACAGCCGCTGATCCGCATAGGTGAGGGATATTTGAGCCTGCTCTAAAAATGAATGAATTATTAATTTTTATGTAAATCGCTTGACAGAGTGATGAAAAAGTGGTATAATAAACTTAATCAATAGTTAACCGAGTTAAATACTTTGGCTGCCGGTGATGGAGGCGTTTTACGCAGGTATGCGGATATTTTTTATATGTACACGGTCGCGAGCCGGCAAGTGTAGGGTTTTATCGGTTCAGATCCAGTCTGAGACTGTGGATTTTCACGGACGTGAAAGCTTGGCGATCTCGTCCGAATCTAAAAAAAACGGAGGTATATATATGGAAAGACTAACAAGAAGAAGCCCTTCGGGCAAGGCACTTTTGAACCGCGCGATGTTTCCGGAATATGCCGAGGAAACGTTGAACCGCGAAGTTTCAGCATTCGGACCGTTTTCACAGGTACTTGAGAGACTTTGCGAATTTGAGGACAGCGGAGCAGAACAGTAATTTTAGTCCGAACGCATTTTAAGATCAGACGGAGTACGGCTTTACACGCGGGCCGGGGTGGATTTGTATGAATTCAAGAGACGAAAAATTTGCAAAATTAACCGAGCTTTTTCAAACGCTGCACAGGATAAGATTTTCGGATGTGCTTGAGTGCGGAGATGAGGACTGCGGCATGTGCATGCCCGAGTTCTCGATCGCGCTGTGTATTAAAAAAATGAGGGACGCGGGACGCGAGCATGTGCTCGTTTCGGATCTGGTGAAAAACCTTCCGTCGTCACCGCAGGCGATATCGAAATATTTGAAGCAGCTGGAAGACAGAGGAATGATAGAACGGCTGTCGGTGCGCAGTGACAGACGCAATACGGAGATAAGATTGACGGAGAAGGGCGAGAGCGCGTTTGAATGCTCGAAAAAGAGAATGGATCTTTTTTTCAGCGAGGTTTTCAGCAATGTAAGCGATGAGGAATTCGACTCGATGATAGGATTTTTAAGAAGGATCTGCGAGGCTATGGTGAAGCGATCACAGCTTGCACGCGCCGGCTGCGAGGTCAAAGCTGTAAATTAATTAAAGATTGTTAGTGAATGCTGTTTCACAGACAATTGGTATTAGTTCAAGGAGGTCATGGGATGGATAGACTTACAAAACGCACTGCGGGAGGAAAAGTGGTGCTTGACAGCAGCAAGTTTCCGGAATATGCATCGGAAACATTGCAGAGAGAGATAGCGGCTTTTCCGCCGTTTGCTCAGGTGATAGAAAAATTATGTGAATATGAGGAAACAAGCAAGGGAGCAGGCGAGCAGCGTATGTGATACGGTCATACTGTCAAAGCTATCCGATAGCGCGGATGGCTTTGACGGCTTGTTCGGAAGATGGACATGGATAGTGTTCATCGGACGCCGCTTGCCGTATAATGTCAAAATCACAAGATTTTGTTAAAACTCCTTCTGTTGAGCCATGCCGAATGTTATGTTTAGCATGGCTTTTATTTATATGGCTTATTTTTATGATAGGATAATTATATCGCATTTATAAATATGGGATCGTATCGTTGAACGTTGTTAAAAATCGCATAATGATTTCAAGAAATTAGGCGAGATATTAAAAAGATTTGGCTTGCAAAAGGTTTTACAGTAGAGCGGTTAGGTAAAATGAAAGGCTTCTATCCCAGTAGATTTTATAATTTGAAAATAGCGGAACAGTAGCCAGAACCACAAAGGCTTTATAAGATTTTTACCACATTTGCGACAATGACTGTTATAGTATAAAACGAATCGAATAGTTATTAGGATATATGAATTCAATAGAGTGCAGACATAGTCTTAGATTTGAAATATAAATAGTCCAAGAATATGTCTGCACAACACATAGCCAAAAGAAATGATTCAGCTATATTTTTTTGAAAGTTAAGAATCAAACGAGAGTCTTTACATATGCTGAGATCTGTTCGTCTTTGCAGTTTGCGAAGAAGTATTCGCTGAACTTTTCGCCTGCAACAGCACCCTTTACGAGGTCCTGATCGAGGTTAGGGAGGATGTCAAGAAGATCTCTGTGTGTTACCTTCTTTACCTCGTTAAGTATTTTTGCGTTTCTCTGCTCCGGAACGGCTCTCTCCTTAGGATAGCCGCCGCCCCACTCTTCAACGAAGAGTTTTTCGAATACATACTGGAGATTAAGCTCAGCACCCCAGCCCCAGCCTTTTGCGAAAGGCATTGCAATACAGTTGCCGTTATTTACTTGTGTAAACTGATATGCATCTGTTGGGTCTACAACGTGTCCGCAGAGCACACCGGGAAATGCGTTGCATGCGAGACATGCGCCTTCGCCTGTTCCGCAGCCTGTGATAACGAGATCCGCAGCGCCTGAGTTAAGAAGTATAGCGGCAAGAATACCGATCTGAACGTATGTAAGCTGTGCATCATCTTCGGCTGTGTACATTCCATAGTTGAATACCTCGTGTCCGAGCGGCTCAACGACCTTTTTGAGCGTGTCACAGATGATGCCGTTCTTTGCTGCTTGACTGTTTTCGTTGATCAATGCAATTTTCATTGTTATTGCTCCTTTGAATGATATATTTGATTGCCGCGTTTACTGCGGCTATGCATATATTATACCAAAATGCACACCTTTTTTCAATAGCTTTGGCGAAAAAATTTAGCCCATATCCGATAAGCCGGGATAGGAGGCTATCGCGCCGTGCGCTGTAACGCTCTTTGCGCAAAACCGGTTCGAGAAACTGAGTATTTCCGTGAGTTCCGGGACGGTCATTGTGCCTATGCTGTCAGCTGTGTGCCCGAGCGAGTGGAGCTTCCACAGGAACGAGCCTATGAAGCCGTCTCCGGCGCCGGTCGTGTCGACCGCTTTTACCTTCACGGACGGGGCGAACGCCTTCGCGGAGCGTGTGAACGCGTATGCGCCGCCCGCACCGCAGGTGTAGATCACGAGCCGGACATTCCCAGTAAAGAGAGAGGGAAGCGCGCGCTCGATTTCCGTTTCGCCTGTTATGAACTCAAGCTCCTCATCCGATATTTTCACAATGTCAGCCATCGGCAGGAATCGGAGCACCGCCTCCTTGAGAGCGGATCTGTCGTTCCAGAGCGGAAAGCGCAGGTTTGGATCAAAGCTTATCAGCGCGCCCTCCGCCCTTGCGAGGTCTATCGCGCGCTCATGCGCGGCGCGCATCGGGAAAGCGCCGAGCGACACACTGCAGAAATGCAGCGCGAATGCGCCGGTGAACATCTCGGCGCTTATGTTGTCCGCGCTAAGCAGCATATCCGCGGATGGCTTTCTGTAGAATGAAAATGTCCTGTTACCGTCGGCGGCAAGGCTGACGAAGGCGAGCGCAGTGTTTGCCTCGTTGGTGTATCTTATATGCGTGGTGTCGACCCCCGCGGAGCGGAGTGCGCGTGTTATCTTTTCTCCGAAGGGATCGTTTCCGAGCTGCGTTATCATACGTGATTTACCGCCGAGCCTTGAGTACGCGACGCACACGTTGGCGGGAGCGCCGCCGACCTGGGGTGAAAATCCGGTCACATCGCAGAAATCGCAGCCAGTCTTGTCAGGTATAAAATCGATAAGCGCTTCGCCTATTGCAGCAAGCGTATCATTTGCCATTTATAGTTACCTCCATTCCGCGCAGGGTGTATATATCGGCGTTTATGCCGCGCAGCCCTATCATTATTGTTTCCTCCGGCGGATAATATCTTGTGCTCATGACATACCTTCCGCCGTCAAGGTATATCTCAAGGCTCGACATGTCGGCAATGATCCTGATATCGCCGCAGATGCCGACGCGTGCACGGCGGATGTCTCTGCCGGAACCGATAGCGGGATCGGTGAATTCCATGCTGAAAAGTCCGCCGCTGAGACGAAGGACGATGCCGTCCATAGTTATCTCAAAATCTCCGTCCGTTTTCGCGCAGAGGTCAAACGGGAGCGGGATACTCTTTTTCGGGCCGTCTGCCGCGGATATCTTTTCGCAGCGCAGAGACTCGTATTCCTTTACCGGGTTCTGAGCGATCCTTCCGTCCGAAAGCCGTGTAAGGGAGCGGGGCAGGGTAAGGCAGTGCTGCCATCCGCAGTCTACGGTCGGGTTTGTGTAGTCGATATCGCCTATACCCATCCAGCCTATCAGTATCCGTCTGCCGTCGGGCGCCTCGAAGGTCTGGGGCGCGTAGAAATCAAAGCCGTGATCCCATTCGATGAATTCGCTGCCGGAGAAATAGCCGGAGGAATATACATTCTGGTTCCTCTCGGACTCGTGACGCAGCCCCTGCGGGGATATGCTTATATATTTCTGACCGCCTATCACAAAGCAGTCCGGACATTCCCACATATAGCCCATGTCAGGCACCGAGTGCTCTCCCGCAAAGCTCCAACTTTCGAGGTCGGGAGAGGCGTAGACCAGTATGCAGCCCTTGTCGTCTCTCGTTCTTGCGCCGAGCACCATCCTGTACATGCCGTTCTCGCGCCAAACCTTCGGGTCGCGGAC
>CAJFNT010000040.1 GCA_904395315.1 uncultured Clostridia bacterium | reverse complement strand
ATTTATAAAGATGCATCCTGTAGATATAGGAAAACTTTTGAATAGTCTTGTTGAAAATGATATGCTTATAAAGAATTCACGCGGCAGGTGGACAGAATACAAAATAAATGATTCATTAAAAAAATCACCCGGCAGTGAAAAGCCAATAGACGAGACACATACAGAATTAAATAAAACTCAAAGGATCATAATGGAATACGTATGGAACAATGGCAGAATAACGGCAAATGAAGTTATCAATATTGCAAGGATAAATACTAATGCAGGAGCCGTTAAAGCTCTCAATAAATTGGTTGGGATGCATATGCTTGAACGTCATAAGGAAGGAAAGCATTATGTTTATATGTATGAAAAAGTTTATGAAACTTGAAAAAGTTTATTCAAAAGTTTACGAAACTAAAAAAGTTTATGCAAAAAGTTTGCGAAACTAAAAAAGTTTATGCAAAAGTTAATGCATCTGTTGAAAGTGCAGTGAAAAGCGCAATAAAAAGTGGAATTAAGCTTAAAAGTGGAATGAAAAGTGTAATAAAGGGTCAAAAGTGAAACGAAAAGTGGAATGAATCATAAAAGTTAAAGCAAAAAGTTTACGAAACTTATAAAAAGTTAAATGAAAGAGGTCAGAGATGGAGAAGTTGAAGATGGAGACGCCGGATATGGCGCAGGTGAATATTGAAAAGATCGCGGAGCTGTTCCCGGAGGTCGTAAAAGAGGCATCTGATGGGCAGGGCGGGCTTAAGCGAAAGATAGATCTTGACGCGCTGAGACAGCTTTTGGCGCCGTCCGTCTTTGACGAGGACGAGGAACGGTATGACTTTACGTGGGTAGGAAAGAAAAAAGCCGCGGCGGAGGCGGGCACGCCCATAAGGAAAACGCTGCGCCCCTGCGTCGAGGAGAGCAAGGACTGGGAGAATACCGGCAATCTCTACATAGAGGGTGATAATCTCGACGCGCTCAAGCTTCTCCAGGAAAGCTACCTCGGGAAAGTGAAGATGATCTATATCGATCCGCCGTATAATACGGGGCATGATTTTATATATAAAGATGATTTTAAGATGAGCGCTAAGGAATACAATGAGGGGCTCGGTGTAAGGAACGAGGAAGGCGATATCATGTTCCGCAATACCGACACAAACGGCCGCTTTCATTCAGATTGGTGCTCTATGATGTATCCAAGGCTCAAGCTCGCGCGGAACCTGCTCAGTGACGACGGTGTTATTTTTATCAGTATCGATGATAATGAAGTGGATAATTTAAAAAAAATCTGCAATGAGATTTTTGGTGAGATAAATTTAGTTGCTGAAGTTCCATGGCAATCAAGATCTTCTATTCAAAATGATACTGATTTTAGCGTGAATCATGAGTATATTTGTATTTATGCAAAAAAAAGGAGACTAAGAAACAGACGTTTAAAAGAAAGCAATTATTCAGAATGGCATGAGAAAGACAGTTTTGTATGTAAACCATTACCTCTTGATAAAAGTAAATTTGACAACCCTGATAATGATTCGAGAGGGTTGTGGAAAGCTGATCCTTTGGATGCGCCTAATATAAGACCTAACTTGACATATCCTATAATCAACCCTAACACAGGGGAAGAACATCTTCCTCCGCGAGGAAGATGTTGGAGATTTTTACCTGAAAAATTATCGGATGCCTTGGCAGATAACCGTATTATATGGACAAATAATGGACGAGGGCGACCTCAGTTAAAAGTATTCTATGAGGAAAAAAAAGAGTTTGGCTCAGTAGATAATTCATGGTTCAGTGCTGAAAAGATTGGTACATCAACAAACGGCACAAAAGAATTGATGAAATTATTTGATGGACATATATATTTTGAAACGCCAAAACCAATTTCATTATTATTAAAACTTATTACTTTAGCCAATACAAGAAATAATAGCATTATCCTCGACTTTTTTTCCGGCTCTGCCACAACTGCACACGCGGTGATGCAGCTCAATGCGGAGGACGGCGGCAATCGTAAATTCATCATGGTGCAACTGCCAGAGGAGTGCGACGAAAAATCCGAGGCTTATAAGGCGGGGTATAAGAACGTCTGTGAGATAGGCAAGGAGCGGATACGCCGCGCAGGGGAGAAGATAAAGGCGGAGATCGAGGAGAGCAACAGGCAGCTCAAGATAGACGAGGAGCCGAAAGCTGTTCCCGATATAGGGTTCCGTGTATTAAAGATAGACAGCACGAATATGAAGGATGTCTACTATGGCGCGGCGGAGACGAATCAGGTGACGCTTGACGATCTTGTTTCAAACATCAAGGAGGACAGGACCGATCTTGATCTTTTGTTTGGAGTGCTCACTGATCTCGGTCTGCCGCTCGGCGAAAAGCATGAGGTAATGGATATAGACGGTGTGCGCGTGCACAATTACGATGATCTTTCGCTTGTCGCATGTTTTGAGGAGAACGTGCCGGAGAGTGTTATAAGAAAGATTGCGTCACTTAGGTCAGAGCTCACAGGCATGGAGCCGATGCGCGCGGTGTTCCGTGACTCAAGTTTCCCAGACGATCCGAGCAGGATAAACGTCGAGGAAATATTCAAGCTCAAAGCACCCGCAACGGAAGTGAAAGTGATTTGAGGGAGCCAAGAATATGAAACTGAAATTTAAACATCAAAAGTTCCAGGCGGATGCGGCGGCGGCGGTTTGCGACGTGTTCGCGGGACAGCCGAAGATCGAACGGCATAAATATAATATGGATATAGGTGACACGAACGGTCAGACTACCGCAGATGACGGTACGGCGTACAATAATGCGCTTATAATGGTGTCTGATAACAATATACTTAAAAATCTCAGGCGCGTGCAGCGGCGAAATGGGCTGAGACCGGATGATAAGCTTGACGGAAAGTATAATCTCACTGTCGAGATGGAGACGGGAACGGGTAAAACATATACGTATATAAAGACGATGTATGAGCTGAACGCGCGGTACGGATGGAGCAAATTCATAATCGTTGTGCCGTCTATTGCGATACGTGAAGGGGTTAAAAAATCGTTTGAGATGACGCAGGAATCGTTCGCGAATGAATACGGTAAAAAGATAAGGTTTTTTATTTACAACTCGGCGAACCTGACCGAAATAGACAGCTTTGCAAGCGATCCGGGCATAAACGTGATGATAATCAATTCTCAGGCGTTCAATGCGCGCGGAAAAAATGCGAGGCTCATATATATGAAACTCGATTCGTTCCGCAGCCGCCGTCCGATAGATATAATCGCGAAAACGAATCCGATACTTATAATAGATGAGCCGCAGTCTGTGGAAGGAAAAAAGACCAAGGAAGGACTAAAGGAATTCAATCCGCTTTTCACACTGCGCTACAGCGCCACGCCCCGTGATCCGTATAACATGGTGTATCGTCTCGACGCTATGGAGGCGTATAATAAGCATCTCGTAAAGAAGATAGCCGTGAAGGGCATAACGGTGACGGGTTCTACCGGTACGGAAGGGTATATGTACCTGCAGGGAATAAAGGTGTCAAAGAACAAGCCGCCTGTCGCGGTTATGGAGCATGAGATCATAGGAAAGAATGGTCCCAAAAAGGTTATAAGAAATGTGGATAAGGGATATGATCTCTATGAAAAGTCCGGCGGGATGGAGCAGTACCGCGGTGTAGAGGTCGCAGAGATAAACGCGTATACAAATACGGTTGAGTTCACCAACGGAAAACGGTTGTATCTCGGAGACGTGGTGGGTGAGGTCAGCGAGGAACAGCTCAGAAGGATACAGATCCGTGAAACGATCCTGACGCATCTTGAAAAGGAAAAGGAACTGTTCTATGACGGGATAAAGGTTCTGTCTCTGTTCTTTATAGACGAGGTCGCAAAGTATAGAGAATATGCCAAGGATGATACGGATGGGACCAATGGTATATATGCGCGTATGTTCGAGGAGGAATATAATAATATACTTTCGTCCATGCAGCAGGAGATTGAAAAAGACGACTATTATAAGTATCTTTATTCAATAAAAGCGGAGGATACTCATAAGGGCTATTTCAGCGTGGATAAGAAGCATAAGAATAAGTTCGTTGAGAGCAAGGTGGACAGAAAGACCGGCACTACCGATGATACGGAAGCGTATGACCTGATCATGAAAAACAAGGAACAGCTTTTAAGCCGTGAGGAACCGGTGAGGTTCATATTCTCACACTCCGCGCTGCGCGAGGGATGGGATAATCCGAACGTGTTTCAGATATGTACACTTAAGCAGAGCGGAAGCAGTGATGTGAGAAAAAGACAGGAAGTGGGACGAGGTCTCAGACTGTGCGTGAATTGTTTCGGGGACAGGATGGATGAGGAAGTACTCGGCTCCGATGTCCACAGGATAAATGTGCTCACTGTGGTTGCAAACGAAAGTTATGAAAACTTTGCAAAAGGGCTTCAGGAGGAACTGGCGGAGGTTGTGGCAGATCGTCCGATGGAAGTTGACGAGACACTCTTTGCAGGCAGGATAATGACAGATACGGACGGCGGTTCAGTCACTATAGATACTGATGCTGCAAAGAAGATTATGTACACGATGACAATGAACGGCTATCTTGACTATGAGAAAAAGCTTACGGATAAATACTATGATGACCGTGCGGAAGGCAAGCTCAGGTTCGGAGACGAGTTTAACGGGATCTCCGATGATATCGTTAATATTCTTGACAGCATTTATAATCCTGATGCTATAAGACCTGATAATGCCCGCAATGACAATGTTGAAACAAGCATTAACTATGAAAATTTTGCAAAAAAAGAATTTAAGGAGCTATGGAAGAAAATAAACAGGAAATCTGTTTATACGGTAGATTTCAAAACAAATGAGCTTGTAAAAAAATCTATCGACGCTCTCAATGCTCATCTCAGAGTATCCCAGGTGTTCTTTAAAATAGAATCGGGTGAGATGGAAAGGATAGAAAGCAAAAGCCGGCTTTCGGAAGGCACTGCATTCAGAAAAAGCAGCTCGTCAAACAGAATGGCAGCTGCGGAGGCAAACAGCGGCGTTAAATATGATATACTTGGGAAGTTCGTTCAGGAGACAGGACTTACGCGCCGGACGTTGGCGAATATACTAAAGGGCATAGACCGAAATGTTTTTGAGCAGTTTGCAAAGAATCCTGAGGAGTTCATTGCAAAGGCGGCAAAGATCATAAATGAGCAAAAAGCCACAGTCATAATTGAGCACATAACGTATAATATGCTTGATGAAACATATGATGAGAGCATTTTTACGGATCACGCACTTAAGGGCAAGCTGGGACGTAATGCGATAGCGGTAGACAAAAGCATATTTGACAATATCGTGTATGATTCGGATAATGAGGAGCGGTTTGTTAAAAAGCTTGATACATCAAATGAGGTTGCCGTATATGCAAAGCTGCCAAGTGGGTTTTATATAAACACGCCGGTGGGAAAATATAATCCGGATTGGGCGATAGCTTTCAAGGATGGAACGGTAAAGCATATATATTTTGTGGCGGAAACGAAGGGAAGTCTTTCAACTCTCAGTCTGCGAAAGGCTGAAACGCTCAAGATCCATTGTGCCCGTGAGCATTTTAAGGCGATAAGCAGCGATAATGTAATATATGATGTAGTGGACAGCTATGAGGAGCTTTTAAATATTGTGATGAGATAACAAAAGCCCTGCGCGGCGGACCTGCGGTCCGACTGCGCGGGCTTTTTTATTACTTCAAAAATCCTGCCACTATTTTCGCTTCCGCTTCTTCCTCAGTGAGACCGAGTGTGCGGAGCTTCACTATCTGATCGCCCGCGATCTTGCCTATCGCAGCCTCATGAATGAGGGCGGCGTCCTCGTGGTTTGCCGAAAGCTCGGGCGCTGCGTCTACTTTGCCCTCGTCCGCGATTATCGCGTCGCATTCGGAATGTCCCGCGCATGGGGCGTTTCCTACGATCTTCGATCTGTATGACTGGTGTGACTTGCCTTTTGCCACCGAACGGGATATAAGGTTTACGCTCGAGTTCTCGCCGTTCATCTCCACCTCAAAATCCGTTACCGCCTGCTGCTCGCCGTCGGTGAGTATCCTTTCACGGATCGTGAGCTTGGCGTCCTTGCCTACCGTTGCTGAGGTCTTGCGTACTGTTCTGTCCACACCGCCGAGCTGGAGGGAATCCATCTCAAATTCCGCTCCGTCTTCAAGAATGACATCTGTTACAGGGTCTATCGTTTTTGTTCCGTTGCCGCGGCCTGTTCCAACATGGTTTTCACGGTAGATAACGTGCGCGTTCTTGCCTATGAAGAAACGGTGTATACCGTTGTGGCGCGCCGGCTCGCCGGTAGATACGTGAACTCCGCAGCCCGCTATTATCAGCACATCCGCGCCTTCACCTACGTAGAAATCATTGTATACAAGGTCATCTATGTCGCCGTGCGTCACGCACGCCGGTATCGAAAGACGTTCACCCTTCGTTCCGGGCTTGATATGGATCTCAAGTCCGGGCGCGTCTTTCTTGCTGTCTATTTTTATGTTCTCGGTAGAACGCCTTTCCACGCAGCAGCCGTTTTCACGGATACTGTAAGCGTCTTTGTAACCGCCGTCGTCATAATCCGACACCGCTTTTAAAAGCTCTCTTGTTATTTCATTCATTGCCTTCACCTCCGTTATACACTCTCCGCCTCGGGCAGTGTTCTTTCTGCTTGCCCTCTGTGCCTAAAAGTGTCGGCAGTATCTCATCTGCCGGACCCTTTGCAGAAACAAGACCGTTTGATACCACGACTATTTCATCGGCTATTGAAAGTATACGCTCTTGATGCGATATTATTATCATAGATCCGTTTAATGAGTTTCTAAGATCAGTGAATACGTCTATAAGATTGTTAAAGCTCCAAAGATCAATGCCTGCCTCAGGCTCGTCAAATATCGAAAGCCGTGTGTGTCTTGCGAGTACCGTTGCGAGCTCTATTCTTTTTATCTCGCCTCCGGAGAGAGTATCGTTTACTTCACGATTTATATATTCCTTTGCGCAAAGTCCGACACGCATAAGATAGTCGCATGCTTCCTGCTCTGTAATGGAGCCTCCGGCTGCAAGCTCCAGAAGATCGGAAACTGTAAGACCTTTGAAGCGTACCGGTTGCTGAAAAGCGAAGCTTATGCCGCGTTTTGCGCGTTCTGTTATATCAAGACCTGTTATATCGTTATCATCGAGAATAATGCTTCCGGAATCCGGGGTCTCAAGTCCGGCGATCATTTTGGCGAGCGTGGTCTTGCCGCCTCCGTTAGGACCTGTTATTACAACGAGTTTATTGTCGGGAACTTCAAGATTTATCCCGCGAAGTACCTGCACGCCTCCGGGAGCGGTCCAGGTCACGTTATTTAATGTAAGCATGGATATGCCACCTCTTTCGTTCTTTGTCATCTTTGCGCCTTGGCGCTTTATTTATTATACCTGATGGCGCAGTGTATATGCGCCGCGGTATGAATTATACTTTTTTGGTGTCAATTTATTTTAGCATAACCGTGCATAAAAGTCAAGACCTTCCGAAAAGTTTATTCATATTAATTTAGTATAGATTAAATCCGGCTGTATTTTTAGTCAATATAATTCATAGAAGTATTTCGTTCTAAAATGGGACAACCGAAAATAGAATGTAATATATACGGTCCCGACAGAGTATTGTGTTAGGGACTGCACAGCTTGGAGGAATGAATATGTATATAGCTGTAAATGAGACGCATATCGGTTTACGCGGGATATTGAGCGTACTGCCGCAGCAGCTCAGACGGTATATGTGCAATATAGATCTTGACGGCGCGTCCGAGCTCAGGCTTATAGCCGGCAAACCGCTTGCTGTACGTTATCCCGATGGCGATCGCTATGTTACTGCACATTCAACGCTTACTAAGACGGCGGCGCTCGGTGCGCCGGTAACGCGGCCGCAGCTTTGCGAGATGCTTGAGCGTATAACAGGATCATCATTATATTCGGTCAAGGATGAGATACGGAACGGATATATCACGATTGAGGGCGGACACAGGATAGGACTTGCAGGGACCGCAGTAACGGAAAACGGCTCGGTGGAGTTCATTCGCGATATATCCGCTATGAACGTGAGGATCGCAAATGAGGTCATAGGCGCGGCGGATGAGGCGGCAAAGAGTATAATAACACCGACAGAGATCAAAAGCGCTCTGTTTGTATCGCCGCCGGGAGCGGGGAAAACAACTATGCTCAGAGATATGGTCAGGCAGCTTTCGTACAGCGGATGCGCGGTGTCCGTGGCAGACGAACGCTGTGAGATAGCCGCTATGCACAACGGCAGGAGCGCATTTGATCTCGGACCGTTGACTACTGTTATAGATAATTGTCTGAAAGAGCGGGCAATGCTGATGCTGCTGCGTTCCATGTCGCCGGATGTGATCGTTACGGACGAGATAGGCACTCGCGGTGACGCGGATGCGGTAACGAGTATAATGAACAGCGGAGTGGCGGTCATAGCTTCAGCGCACGGCAGGAGCATAAAACAGCTTCGGCGCAGGGCAGAGCTT
>CAJFNT010000039.1 GCA_904395315.1 uncultured Clostridia bacterium | reverse complement strand
TTTTCAGACGGCGTCATAGCCAAGTGGTAAGGCAGAGGTCTGCAAAACCTTTATTCCCCGGTTCAAATCCGGGTGACGCCTCCAATAAAAAGTGCTGCGGCTTAAGGAAGTTAGGTCGTGGCATTTTTTTTAATCTTATATGGCATATAATCAATTCGCGCATAAAATGATTGCGTAATATGTGTTTTTAATGACCCAAAATTGATCGTTTAGGAGATAATATGAAATTTATTAAAAGACTGTTCGCAGCTGTGGTAATACTTGTTGCCGCGGCAGTGATCATAAACGCCAATACCCGCTTTTTTAAAGATATAGGGAAAAACATCCCTTTTTTATCCGAGAATTATCCGGAAGTAGCCGAATATATTTCCGAGGCATCAGACAGCGTTAACGAGGCGCTCTCTCATATCCCCTCGCCTTCCGAGATGCTCACAAAGATACGCGGAACAGAGCTGCCAATAGATCCTGATGATACAGCATCGAACATCTACTATTCCAGTGATTCAATGCTGAACTTTTACAGTGGTGAAAACACCTCTGTCGCATTGACAGAAGACAACGAGCTCGATGTTTATGGAGTATGCGGATCAGAATCAAACAAGTATCTTGTATATCGCTTTTTAAGCGAAGACGGAGAAGTGCTTGACCAATATGTAGACGAGGCCGATACAGACGGTAACTTTCGCAAGACGATGGATATACCCGAAGGAACATATCAATTCGCCGTATTCACGGGACCCGAAAGAGCAGGCACATTTTCAAGCCGAATATATGATTATATCTATCTTACAAACAACGCAGACGACACATGGGCTCTTGTCACATCTCCGGTATACGAGCACAACATCACCGAGTACGAAAAGCCCAAATCAATAAGCGCAGCATCGAAAAGCACGTATTCTGTATGTTCAGACGAAGAATCCGTCAGATCGCTCTCAGAGTCACTCACAAACGATATAGAAAGCAACTACGATAAAGCGCTTGCCATCCACGATTGGGTGTCGGAGAATATATACTATGATAATGACAGTATATTGGGTGACACAAACAGCGCTCCATATGTCGCATCCGATGTTTTAGACTCCAAGCGCGCTGTATGTCTCGGATACGCAAATCTTTATGCCGCGCTCTGCAGAGCCGCAGGTATCCCCTGCAACGTCGTAACAGGTTACGCTCTTGGAGTCTCCGGAAGCAGCGGCAGCTCGTGGGATGATGCCGGAATAAATGGGTCAGAAGCAAATCACGCATGGAATGAGGTGTATATTGATAATCGCTGGGTGATAGTAGATACTACATGGGATTCACAAAATTCAATAGAAAATGGAACTGCAACGCCCGGGCAGGCGGTATCTCACTTATATTTCGATGCTAATATACGCTTCTTTTCCACAAACCATAAAATACTTGAATATTCAACATGATCAAACAGCTGTTTTTAATGACGGCTGTTTTTACTATGCGTCATAAACACCCATCATATGTAATTATTTCATGCTCTTCTTTTTAATTATAATATTGACAATTTGTAAAATTTCCATTATAATTAAATTGACTGATACTTTATTCATCAAATGCACTTTACAATCATGAAACTTATGCTTTCATCATCAATAATCTATATAAACAAAGGAGCTATATATGAACAAAATAAAAAAAAATATATCTTTACTAATCGTCTTAACCAGTACCATATCATCAATAGTAACAGTAAATTCGCAAACTGCTGACACAATATCATTTAATACAGCAGTAGACAACATAAAACATATAGATGTTTCCACAGCGGAATCGACCTACGATCAAGATTTCTATCTTCCCGCAAAAAATATTATTAAAAATTCCCAGAGTGCTGTGCGTCTCGTAAGTGATATAACAGGCATAGATTCCATCTCCCTGCAAGATGATAACGACACAAAAAATGCACTACTTGAATATTTTCGAGCAGAAACAGAAGCTTTTTCACAAATGATCGATGTTTCAAATTATAATATAAAAGTTGCTGAACCGAATGATCCGCAGGATTATGACAGCCTTGACGCACAGGCAAAGAAAATTTATGAACTTCTCGTATTTTCCTCACCGCGATCATATTATTTAATGCAGGATAATGGCACATACGCGTATAACTTATTCGACTATGATTTTCGCAGCGATGGGACTTACCTGACATTTATTGAACCTGTATATTTTATTGATGTATACGATCAAAACAATAAAATAGACCCATCAAAGGTTGAGGCGATAAGACCTATAGTTGAAGAAAAACAAAAAACACTTGATAATGAAGTCAAATATGCACAGCTTTTTATCAACTACGGAATGACAGACACAGAAAAACTCGCCGCTCTTCAGTATATGATAAATCTGCGCTACAGTTATTCGTATGAAGATTTTTTGAAACCCAGCAATGAACAAAAAAACAATACAGCAATACAGCTTGTCGAAAATAAAACAGGCATGTGTTTAGCATATGCAACACTTTTCAATTACCTTGCAATGGAAGTAGGTATATCAGACACCGGTTTTGTTACAAGCAAAGACTCCAACGGAAATGACTATCACACATGGAATCTAGTAAAAGCAAAAACCCCAGCCGCAGGCAATGTTCCTCACTGGTATCATATAGATGTCACATGGGACGATACAATAAATGAAGGCTACGGACGTACAGGTATGGCATACTTTTTCTTAAGTACTGATAAAATAAATGAGTCGCACAATATTTTTGAAAACGGACGCCAGACAGTTTTTGCCCCCACAGAAGAAGAAATACAGAAATATACAGGCGAACCCACCGACACTACATTTGATGATGCGCTCTGGCATAACAGCGCAACCGTAATGGTTCCATATGCCGAAAAATGGTATTTTATAATACACCAATCAGACGCAGAACATCCATCTGTTCTTTATCGTTATGATCCACGAGGCACTACCGATTCAGAACGTTACACAGAACTCTTTACCTTCAAGGAAGAATGGATGAACGGCAATCAAGTGCTTGATCATTCATATACAGGTCTCGGGCTCGTGAACGGAGTGCTGTATTTCAATTGTCCAACAAGTATACATTCGTATGATCTTATAAATGGGAAACCAGGTAAAGAGATCAAAATTGATCTCCCTCAAGGCTATGATATTTTTTCAAGCTATATAGCAGGAAGCACAATGTACTACGGAATAAACCTGACCAACAACCCTAATAACGAAGAAATTAAATTCGGCGGAACTTATAAACTCGCTGATATAACCATGGCTGATGCAAAGCTGCGAAATAACCATCTCGTATTTAAACTTGATACTTACGCGCCTGAAAACAAGTCTGAAAATGTCACTGTTATAATAAAAGACGGCAGCAGGCTCTTGGTTGAAAACAGAAAAGTTAACAGCTACATTCCGACGCTCGGCAGTGACACGACCGGAGCTGATCCGCAAAGCAGCTGGTTTACATTTGATCTTGAAGAGACAGATGCAGATAATCCTCCGGTAATATATATCTGGGGTGATAATCAAAAGGCATTTATAAGCTATTTCTGCATTGACAATAAAATTTACCGCCACAACGGCAACGGCGGCGCTGACGTAATAGATCTTTCATAATTGTCCTTGATACACAAAGGCTCATGCAAGGTAACCTCCTCGCATGAGCCTTTGATTTATACTATATACCTTATAATATCATCCGCTTTATCCGCTATCATTTTCGCCCCGTAACTCTCCAATTCTTCGCGCGAACGGAATCCCCAGCTTACGCTTATGCAATCCATACCGGCATTTTCCGCTGTTTCAAGATCAACATCAGTATCTCCAACGTACACACTTTCTTCAGGTGTTGAACCTAATTCCCGCAGCGCCTTATACACCATATCCGGCGCGGGCTTATTCTTCATTTCAAGATCGTCCCCCACCGCTACCGGCACCGTTTCCGCAAAGAAATCATCTCTGAGCTCCTTTACCGCAAAGTCTATCTTGTTTGACACTATCGCCGTCTTATACCCCTTTCTGCAAAGCTCTGAGAGCATTTCAGGCACCCCTTCATATGGTCCGGTCTTATCCTTACAGTGCCCGGCATAGTGCTCCTCAAAATATTTATACGCCGCCTCATAATCCTCATCACTTGTTCCCTCCGGAACACTGCGTCTTATCAGCACGCGAACACCATTTCCCACAAAGCGCCGTATTTCATCGAGCGTATGCCGAGGCATCCCCATCATATCCATAGCATAATTTACACTTGCGGTCAGATCGTCAAGAGTATTCAAAAGCGTTCCGTCAAGATCAAAGATAACAGTAGTATATTTCATCGTTATTCTCCTCTTATTTTTTCTGCATCCGTCAGACTTATATTTTTTCCATTAATGCTTTATCAAAGCGGCGCCTTGATACGTGTCACGCCGAGCCATTTCTTTATCTATCGCATTCAGCACTTCAAATTTTTTCAGGCTCCATAGAGGTCCTATAAGGCTGTCTCTCCCGCCGTCTCCGGTGAGACGCTGTATGATCACTTCCGGAGGAAGCACCTCAAGCTGACTCACTATGATGTCAACATATTCATCACGCTCAAGCAGTCTCAAATCGCCTTGTGCAAGTTCCTTCTCCATTCTTGTACCGCGCAATATATGCAGCAGATGCAATTTTACACAGTGCGGCTCCAACTCTCCCACAACTCTGGCAGAATACACCATCATATCCTTATCCTCGCCGGGCAGACCATCTATAAGATGAACACATACATTTATGCCGCGCCTTTTAAGCTCATTATAACCATCAAGAAAATCCTTGTATGTATGGCATCTGTTTATCCGCTCGCCCGTCTTGTCAAACACCGACTGCAGACCCAGCTCAACTATAAGGTATGTTCTTTCATTCAATTCCGAAAGATACTCAAGAACATCTTCGGCAAGGCAATCGGCGCGAGTCGCGATACTTATACCAACAACACCGGGCTGACGCATAACTCCCTCAAATCTTTGCCTTAATACATCCGCCGGAGCATAAGTGTTTGTATGCGCCTGAAAATACGGCATATACTTGCCAGTCTTCCATTTCTTATGCATCTTTGACTTTATATCTTCAAATTGCCGTAATATCGTCTCCTCGGGATCCCCGGCAAAATCACCGCTTCCGGAAGATGAGCAATAACTGCATCCGCCGCGTCCTTTTGTCCCGTCTATATTTGGGCAGGTAAAACCGGCATTAAGCGCGATTTTCATCACTTTACAACCAAATTTCTTTCTCAGATGATAATTCCATGTATGATAACGCTTATTATCATCGGAATACAAAAAACCATCCATCTATAAATCCTTTCTAATGCAAAAAGCCCCGTTCATAAACCGAACGGAGCTGATATAACAGCTGTTTTCAGCCGCTCTTCCCGCAGCGCTTTCCGCGCGCAAAGTTACCCGCTAAACGATCGGAACCGTTAAAGTGGCTTTAAGGCTCAAAGGCTGTTTATATATGTTTTCACAAATTCTTCAAGAAGCTCATCGCGTTCAATTTTTACAATAAGTCCGCGCGCACCGTTATAGCTCGTTATGTATGTCGGATCGTCCGAAAGAATATATCCAACTATCTGACTTATAGGATCGTAGCCTTTCAATTTTAGCGCTTCATACACCTTAGATACGATCTCCTTTACCTCTTTTGATTTGTCAAACTCGAGATTAATTTTCATTGTCTCGTTGAATTCCATATTAACCCTCCTTAAACAATCACTTCTCACACCACCGCAAGCGGTCTGCTCAAAGTAAATTCGTTGACGGGAACTGCCAAGAGGCGGCGGTATATTCTCAGCCGTACTCACCAACCTTGATAGTATTCATATAAATATAATATTACAAATCGAAATAAATTTCAAGCCCTTTTATGGTTTTTTTCATAAAAATTAATAGATTTAATAATTTATTTATCGATTTTGATACATATTTATACGTTTTTACTCAAATAACAAATAATTTGTCCGGACTGTCAACAGGCCCTGCCAATGCGACACTCAAAGTGGACACGTCCAATATCCTGTCTATAATATCAGCAGCTGCATCCGCATCTACTTCCATTATCTTTTGTATGACCTCATCAGGAGTTCTCAGCGGTTTTTTTAGCAACTCAGTCCTTCCTATAGACTGCATCCTCGCTCCCACGCTCTCATTTGAAAGTATATAATTCCCACGAAGCTGTTTTTTTGAGCGCTCTATTTCTTCAGCACTTATTTTCTCACGCTTGATCTTTTTTACTTCTTTTACAATAAGCTCCGCAACGAGTTCAGCATTTTCCACAGAAGTCGCGGCGGATATATCAAACGTACCCGTCCCGACGTACGCGCTGTGCCCCGCCCCTATTGAGTATGCCAGCCCGTTTTTTTCACGGATATTCTGAAACAATCTTGATGACATACCGCTTCCAAATATATTATTGAAAACAAGCAACGCATACACCGATTCGTCATAAATATCTATACCCTTAAAGCCCGCAACAAGCTGAACTTGTTCAAAATCCCTTTTGAGCGATGCATTGCCTTTTTTATACTCCGCAGGTTCGAATACCACCTCATTATCAGCTATATCCCTGTTTCCGAAGTATTTTTCAAGCAGCTCAAAGAAATCCTCATCAAAGCATCCGGCAGCGGCTATAACTATACTTTGACTCGTATAGTGCGTGCGCATATATTCTCGCATCGACTCTGGAGTTATGGCAGCAAGCGTCTCCGGAGTACCAAGTATCGTTCTGCCCATAGGCGTATCTCCCCAGACAGTTTCGGTAAACAAGTCATATACAACATCCTCAGGACTGTCTTCGTACATGGATATTTCCTCAAGCACTACACTTCGTTCAAGCTCCATGTTCTTCTGTGACAATTCCGGACAAAATATCATGTCTGAAAGTATGTCAACAGCGTTCTCTACATAATCTCCAAGGGTCTTCGCATAAAAGCATGTACATTCACGCGTAGTAAATGCATTGAGCTGTCCTCCCACCGAATCCATCTCAAGAGCTATCTGCTCCGCTGTCCGTTTTTCTGTTCCCTTAAACAGCATATGCTCAATAAAATGAGATATTCCGTTTTCACTTTTCTTTTCGCATCTTGAACCGTTGGCGACCCAAACGCCAAGAGATACAGACTGCACGTACGGTATCTTCTCTGCAACGACGCGGATACCATTAGATAAAACTTTTTGTATGTACATAGCTCCATCCTTCTGCAACACTAAAATCAGCCGGCCTACCCGACTGTCTTTCATTATAGCACATATCGTCCGATGATGCAACAGTTTTCGTCTTATTTTTTTAATATTGTCCCCAAAAAGGGACAAATATTGCTACGCTCTCCAGCAATGAACATATATCGATACATTCTCCCAATATCACAAATACAGACAACAAAAAAAAGACGCGGAGCCATAGCATACCGCGTCAATATGATTTGTAAAATATCAGTTTTTAAGGCTGTTTATCGGCGCGGGGATCCTTCCGCCGCGTGAAACGAATTCCTCGCTTGAGTATTCACTCACCTTCATTACGGGGCCTGTTCCAAGCAGTCCTCCGAATTCCACAACATCCCCCACTTTGGCACCGGGCGCCGGTATCACTCTTACAGCCGTTGTTTTCGTGTTGATCATACCTATAGCCGCCTCATCGGCTATTATAGCAGAGATCGTCGAAGCAGGCGTGTCGCCTGGTATCACTATCATATCAAGCCCTACAGAGCATACGCAAGTCATCGCCTCAAGTTTTTCAAGGGAAAGCGAACCGCATTTTGCAGCCGCTATCATACCGGCATCCTCGCTTACCGGGATAAACGCTCCTGAAAGTCCGCCTACATAACCGGACGCCATAACGCCGCCCTTCTTTACTGCGTCATTCAATAATGCAAGAGCTGCCGTTGTACCGTGCGCGCCGCACTTCTCAAGGCCCATCTCTTCAAGGATATATGCAACACTGTCGCCCACAGCAGGAGTCGGCGCAAGTGAAAGATCAACTATGCCGAACGGAACGCCGAGGCGCTTTGACGCCTCCTGCGCGACGAGCTGGCCCATCCTTGTTATCTTGAAAGCTGTCTTCTTTATCGTCTCAGCAACAACGCCGAAATCCTCTCCTACGGTCTTTTCGAGTGCGCTTTTTACAACTCCAGGTCCGGAAACACCGACATTTATCACGCATTCGCCCTCGCCCTCGCCCAAGAATGCACCCGCCATGAACGGATTATCCTCAACGGCATTGCAGAACACCACAAGCTTCGCGCATGCAAAGCCCTGCGTGTCGGATGTCAGCTCCGCCGCTTTTTTTATTATCTTGCCCATTTGCTTTACGGCATCCATATTTATACCGGCTCTTGTTGAGCCGACATTTACACTTGAGCATACTATATCTGTTGCGGCAATCGCTTCAGGTATCGACTCTATCAGCACATGCTCACCATTAGTGTAACCTTTATGCACAAGCGCGGAATATCCGCCTATAAAGTTCACGCCTACAGTCTTTGCCGCCCTGTCAAGAGTTTTTGCTATCTTTACACACTTCTCAATAGTAGGCTCTTCAAGAGCATCCACAAGCGTGGCGATCGGCGTTACCGATATTCTCTTGTTTATTATCGGGATCCCGAACTGTTTTTCTATATCTTCACCCGTTTTGACAAGATCTTTCGCATATGTCGTTATCTTGTCATATACCTTTCGGCAAACTTCATCAATATCCGATCCTGCGCAGGATTTCAAAGAGATCCCCATCGTTATCGTTCTTATATCGAGATTCTCTCTGTTTATCATGTTGATAGTTTCTATAATTTCAAAAGGATTGATCATCACCGCATCCTCCTAAAACCTTATATTCTGTGCATTGAGGAGAATATCTCCTCACGCTGTACATGTATAGTAAGCCCCATCTCTTTTTCTATCTCTGAAAGTTTCTCTGTGATACCCTGTACCGTTATCGCTTCTCCATCGAACTCCACCATCATTATCATGGTAAACATACTTCCCATTATAGTCTGTGAAATATCAGCAATATTCACTCCGCACTCATAGAGCGCGCTGCTTACCTTCGCAATTATACCTTTTTTATCCTGTCCCACAACAGTTACTATAGCTTTCATACGTAAATTCTCCTTTTCATCGTATCATTTTCCAAATCCGCCGCGCTGCCGAAGAGCCTCATACATAAGTATGCCGGCTGCCACAGAAGCGTTCAGGGAATTTATCTCGCCCATCATCGGTATCGATGCTATAAAATCACATTTTTCTCTCACCAATCTGCTTATCCCGCTTCCCTCACTGCCGATAACCAGTCCTATTGCGCCATTTAGATCGATATCATACATAGACTGTCCATCCATATCAGCAGCCGTTATCCAAAGTCCTGCCTCTTTGAGCTCATCGATCGTATTCGCTATGTTTGTGACCTTTGCCACAGGCGTATATTCCGCCGCGCCGGCTGATGTCTTCACAACTACCGAGTTTATACCGGCGCTCTGCCTCTTTGGTATTATTACGCCATCCGCTCCGACACAGTTTGCAGTCCTCAATATAGCGCCGAGATTATGCGGATCCGTTATTTTGTCACATATAACGACAAACGGTTTTCTTCCCGCAGCTTCCCCCCGTTTCAAAATATCCTTTACAGTAGAATATTCATATGCGCTGACCATAGCGGCAACACCTTGATGATTGCCGCCCTCTGCAAGTTTGTCAAGCTTCTGCTGATCCGCCTGCTGCACAATTATCCCATTCTTTTTTGCCATCTCTATTATAGGCACGATAGATCCATTATAAGCCCCTCGTTTTACTATGAGCTTATCTATCGCATGCCCTGACTTAAGCGCCTCCATGACCGGACCGCGCCCGAATATCACGTCCTCATTAGCCATAAAATAAGGTCCCTTCATAAAAAAACTTTTTACATGCTGCGCATGTTCTTTCCGCCGTTAAACATTAATAGGGCGGAAGATCATTCCGCCCTTGAATATTTACCTGATTACTTTGACAAGAACTTGTCATGTATAGCATTTACAGCAGTCTCCGCATCCTTTTGAGCCACGAGAACAGATATCTTTATCTCAGATGTAGCTATCATCTTGATGTTGATGTGCGCATCATAAAGCGCCTCAAACATCTTAGCTGCGACACCGGAATTATTGACCATGCCGGCGCCTACGATAGATACTTTTGAAACGTCCTTCGATGACTTGATCTCACGCGCCTTTATAAAATCATTATTCTCTTCAAGAAGCTTGAGCACCGGCTCAAGATCAGCCTCTGCAACGGTAAAGCTTATATCCTTTGTCTTTCCGTCACCTATGGACTGAATGATAAGGTCTACACTTATCCCAGCTTTTGCGATCATCTCAAACACCTGGAACGCCTTTCCGGGAGCGTCTTCAACTCCGCAGAGCGCTATTCTTGCACAGTCATTATCTCTTGTTACACCTCTTACGAGCATCTTTTCCACTTTAGAAACCTCCTTAACATACGTTCCTTCATTATTGTTCAAGCTTGAGCGAACCGATAATTTAATATTATACTTCTTAGCCATTTCAACGCTTCTGTTATGAAGCACATTCGCACCGAGTGATGCAAGCTCGAGCATTTCATCATATGATATCTCATTGAGCTTATAAGCCTTATCACAGATCCTCGGATCGGTCGTGTAAACGCCGTCAACATCTGTGTATATCTCGCAAAGATCAGCCCCAAGAGCGGCCGCCAAAGCAACAGCTGACGTGTCAGAACCTCCTCTTCCCAGAGTAGTGATATCGTCATATTTGTTTATACCCTGGAATCCGGCAACTATCACGATCCTTCTTCTGTCCAGTTCCATCTTTATACGTTCTGTATCTATAGTTTTTATACGGGCCGCACCATAATGAGAATTCGTCCTCATCCCCGCCTGCCATCCGGTAAGAGATATGACCGGATATCCAAGTTTTTCAATAGCCATAGCAAGCAATGCTATAGATATCTGTTCTCCCGTTGAAAGAAGCATATCCATCTCACGCTTCGATGCGCGCGGATTTATCTCATTAGCCTTCTCTATAAGATCATCCGTCGTATCGCCCTGCGCCGAAACCGCAACGACAACATTGTTGCCCTTCTGATACGTTTCGGTTATGCGCCTTGCAACATTCATAACTCTCTCGGCATCTTTAACAGAAGTGCCGCCGTACTTTTGAACTATAAGTCCCATTTCACTCATATTCCTTTCTGAAAAAAATGACCAAGCGGCATCCGCCGCTTAAAATCCATATTATACCTCTGAAAGCACCGATCCAACATTATCGCATTCAAGCAGCATACACTTCCATTTATGTGAGTTTTCCGAAAAAAAAGATTCCATATCACTTTTAAACGCTTCTCCGCTGCCTGTAAGTATCGACATTATTGTCGGTCCCGATCCGCTCAAATATGTCGCCTTTGCACCTATTTTATATGTGTGCTCGAATATATGATCAAAACCGTCTATATAACTCTTGCGGTATGGCTGATGAAGCCTGTCCTCAGCCCCTATCCTCAAAAGGTCATAGTCACCCGACGTGAGCGCCGCCTGCAGCATAGACGCTCTTGATATATTGAACGCGGCGTCTTTCAAACTTACAGTTTCCGGCAATACGCCGCGTGATTTTCTGGTCGCAACAAAAAAATCAGGGATCATGACCGCAAATTTAAGATCATTTTTCAGCTTTATGCTCTTTACATACACTTTGCCGCAGTCCCTTGCGCTTACACAAAATCCTCCGTAAAGCGCCGGCGCGGCATTATCCGGATGCCCTTCCATCTCTACCGCAAGATCCATTATCTCTGAGTAACTCAGCTTTCGGCCGCTCAGAGCGTTCGCCGCAAGCATCCCACCTACAATGCACGCGCTTGATGATCCCAATCCGCGGGTCATTGGTATCGCGCTGTCCTGTTTGATCTTAAGCCCTTTAGGCGAATATCCCACCTCGCGGAAAATATGATCCATAGCCCGATATACAAGATTCGTTTTGTCGTTCTGGACATTCCCGCTGTTGTTTAAAGTTATTATCTCAAGTCCGCCGCTCGTTTCTTCTATCTCAAGCTTAGAATACAAATTCAGCGCCACTCCGAGCGTATCGAATCCGGAGCCCATATTGGCACTTGTGGCGGGCACTCTTACACGTATCATTTATGCAAATATCCTTATCGATGAGATCATTCCCGAGAGCTCTTTCGCTTTATCTGCTGCTTCCGAAGCAGTGAGCTCCCCGGTAATGAACGCTGTCTCGCCCTCTGCAAGGCTCTTTACAAGCTCAATATCACCGAATACCTTTCCCGCATTCTCCGCGGTATCCGAAGTTCTCATAAAATACCTGAACTTCTTACCGTCAACACCGGCGCAAATATCCTCATCAGTCTTCGCCCAGCCGATGAGCGAACGTCTTGCTTTGTGTATTACCGAATCTATCATATCAGCCACAACCGCTGACGCTGTAGGAAGCTTTCCTGCGCCCGCTCCGTAAAACATTACGTCACCCACAGAATCTCCTGTTACCATAATGCCATTGTAAACATCATCGATATCCGAAAGGAGACAGTCTCTCTTTATAAGCATCGGCGCAACATGCGCATAGATCTTGCCATTCTCAAGCTGCTCGGCATATCCTATAAGCTTTATCACCGAACCAACAGACGCGGCGTAACGAACATCTTCAAGTGTGATATTAACGATACCTTCTGTTCCGATATTCGTATAATCCACCTCTTTGCCCCATGCGAGCGATGAAAGTATAGCGATCTTTCTGCATGCGTCATGACCTTCTATATCCGCGGCAGGATTTCTTTCAGCATATCCGTTTGCCTGAGCATCCTTTAAAGCCTCGTCAAATGATTTGTCATTTGTTATCATCTGATACAATATATAATTTGTTGTTCCGTTAAGAATACCTGCTATCCTTATGATATTGTTCGCGGCAAGGCATCTGTTCAACGGTCTTATTATCGGTATTCCGCCTCCTACGCTCGCCTCGAACATATAATTCACATTATGCTTTTCTGCGATCTCAAGCAGCTCCGAACCGTACGTTGCAACCAGCTCTTTGTTAGAAGTAACAACGCTCTTGCCCGCCGAAAGCAGCTCTTTTGTAAACTCATAAGCAGGATGCAGTCCGCCCATGACTTCCGCCACAACACTGACTTCATCATCTTTTATAATATCATTCACGTCTTTCGTAAACAAATACTTTTCGGGATGATTGTCGAATTCTCTTATATCAAGTATATATTTCAGCTCTATATCTTCATCCGCTGCAGCACCGATCTTCGCCGCGTTTTTTTTCAATATCTCATAAACACCGCTTCCGACTGTGCCATAACCCATAATTGCAGCTTTTGCCATCAAATTCCCTCCAGTCTCCGTCCGACGTGCCGAAAAAGCCCGATATCCGCTTCAGTCACATCGAATCTTTTTATATACTACTGTTCAACTAAAAATTATACCATATTAATGCACTTGTGTCAACCCAACTTTTTAACTAAAGATATTTGACTCGATTTGTTTTTTTGTTGATTACAACCAAACAAAGCGTTCCATAAACGGAACGCCTTATTTGATATCTTTCTGAAATTTTGATATTTTAGCTACAAGGGCTCATAAACATTACAACATCAGTCATATTCCCATCAACTGTTTTTACATAGGCAAATATCGGCTCTATCCCATAATCACTCTCAAGGGTCCAATTTATCCAGTTACTGTCTGTGCCTTCATACATACCATCATAATATTTTTCATGGAACATCGGCAGTTCTGATGTCACATATAGCCTATTGCCAGCTCTTAACTCATAATCATAGATATATATGTTTGTATCATTGTTTTTATTGAATTTCAATGCCGTATCTGTATCACTTATGCCGTTTTCAGCTGAAGTTATCAAAGATATTTCTCCGTCATATGAATAATATACTACTCCGAAATACTGCTTCACATCCTTGTCCGATGATCCATACAATACATCGTTTGTTTCTGGATCATATACACGATCATCACTCACAAGCATATCCGAAAAGTTATTTATTATAAAAGGTAACTCTCTAAGATCATTGTAATCCTCTTCAGCATACATTAGGACTATAAGATCATCTTCTTCAACAATACCGTTATTTCCTGAACTATACGCTATTATGTCACCTTCGCAAAGCTCTTCAGCTGACCTATCTATATATATTGTCCTCTCACTTCCGCTGCATAGCACTTCCGTTGATATATATTCCATTCCATTGATATATACCAAAGTCCCGCTTTCACTCACAACGCCAATGTCACTCTCGGGTCTCAGTCCCACAGTTCCGGAAAAGATCAGCACAAGATCATATATACCATCTCCATTGTTGTCATAAAAATACGCTGCATACTCCGCTCCATCTACAAGAGCTGATACAGGCAGAGATAATGCACCATTTTCTAAACCGTTGATATATTGTACAATATCAACTATGCTTGTATCATCAGTAAGACCATATGTTCCGAGTGTCACAGAATCAGAATCATATACAAGCCCCTCTCCTCCTGCTGATACCAAAACGTCAGCACATTTCAAACCATTTTCTGTGAGTTCAAATTCACATACATTGTTTTGCATATCATCTACGATCAATTCCTTATCTGCCTTCGAATAGCTTTCATTATTATATTTACCGAGTTCACCCAAACTCATATCTTCAGGATGGATCTCTCCGGCTTGCGAAACAAGTGTAAAAAATCTGTTTGTCTCTTCCGCATTATCCGTCTCTTCCTCAATCATCGTTCCATCAGACGTAATAATACGAACAGCAGGCTCTTCTCCTCCGGCTGTCATATACATACCTACAACTACTCCAATGCCTTTAGACAATATTTCCTCCGACTCGTCTGCGCCGTCTGCCCCTTCAAGCACAAGTACAAAGTCACCTTCATCGTATATATATGCCGTATATGATTCTCCATCGCTAAACTCCTCAAGCGACATCGTATCAGGCTTTTTTGACACACCGTTCATATATCGCTCCAAACTTATGATATTTGTATTTTCCGATATAGCAACAGGACCCAAGGAAGATGATGAAGCATTAAATACAAGGTCTTTTCCTCCTGATGGTGCCATTGTTTCAACATAACCGATACCATTATCAGAAATTGAATACCTGCACACATTATTTTGCATATCATCTATGATCTTTTCAGGATCTGAGTAACTTGTTATGCATTCTCCTTTATACGCCAATAGTGTTTCAGCGCTCTCCGGAGTTACCGAGCCCGTCTCATTAAGCAACATAAAGAACTTTTCGGCATCTTCAAGAGTACCAACATTCTCCTCAATCACAGCTCCGTCGGATGACATGATCCTCACCTTCGGAAGCTCATCACCTTCCTCTGTATAAATACCTGTAACCACGCCAACACTTTCATTAACCGGAGCAGGCTCTCTTTCAATTCCATCAGTTATCAGCACAAATCTGTAATAGCCACTATCATCCCTGTCATATGTATATGCAGTATATAGCTCTTCGTTTTCAAAATCCGACATATCAGCCGCATATACAGTCTTCGATGCCCCACTTATATATGCTTCAGCATCAACAATCCTTGTCACGCTGCCAGAAATTTTATAAGACCCGATTCTTCCCGAAGATTCACGATATTCCATTTTCTCACCGCCGGACGAATGATATGTATCCAAATACATCAGTCCATTGGTTGTCAGCCTATATGAACATACATTATTTTGCAAATCATCCGCCGTATATGAAATAGTATACGCCTCTCCGTCATAATTTTCCACATATCCATCTTCCGGAGATATATCTCCATTCATCATCACAACAGTAAAAAACTTATCTGCTTCTTCTGCGTTCCTAGCCTCAGCTTCAAGAATAGAACCATCTGCCGTTATGAGCCTTACTGTTGGATATTCATCACCCGGCTTCATATACATTCCAACAACAACGCCATAATCAGTTGAATTATCTATCTCTTCCGCATACGCGATATCTCCATATGCATCAATATAAATTGTATATATATATTCAAGTGAAAAACGGTCTATATTCAACAAATCTAAACACTCATACTCCGTGCCATCAATGCTTAAAATTCCTTTGTCCCTATTAATTGCAGTCAACTTTCCTGTAACACTATTTCTTGAAAGCTTAATTTTATAAAATGAGGAATTCGCAAACATTTCGTTTACATCCCATTCTATCGAAAATACATCATAACGCTGAATCTCGTCCAATTCCACATGCTCGCCATTCTCATCAGTGAGAGAGACCAACACATCAGTTCCTAAATTGAGCTTTGTCTCCATTGACTGATCATATGTCATAAAATATACTATTACCGTTCCGTCACTCTGCGGTACAACACTGTCTACAACAGCTGCGCGGGAATAATCCACATCGATCTTATCATATATCCCATCGCCTTCATTATCCGTAAGCTTTACTGTTCCACGTGGATTATCGCATATATAATCCCAGACATCGTTATCATCCAAATATTCAAGTTCCACACAATTCACGAACATTGTAATATCATCACTCAAATCATATTCTAATACCTTCCGCGACTCTTCGCTCTCATACACCGCCATACAATGGTCTGAAATAACACTGTTTACAGGATGACTCTCAGTATCCGCAACAAGCCCGGCTGAAAACTCTACCGAAACTGGTTCCCCTGTCGGTGATTGGGTTATCGTTTCCGTGGACTTTACGGACGCGGTTTCCGTTGGTTCCGCAGTGGCTGTCTGCGTTTCGTCCGGCGCGTCATTGCCTATCTCTACGGTCTCGGAAAGCGGCTGAAGACTTTCAAGATCCTTTACCAGCATCAGCTTGTCTCCATCATCAAACGCTCCGAGCCCCATGTCCTTAGTTACAACCATTTCCGTATCGGCTGTAAGCTTTACATCCGTAATGGTCATTCCCTCAAGCACTCCGTTGCCGTCACGATCCGCGCATATAAGAACAGCGTTCGTGTCTTCCTTCGATACCAAAGTTACACTCTGCTCCTGCTCATCGGCTGACATCTTTACATTTACCGATCCTTCCGCCGAAACATTTATCATCGGTGAAACGGACACGGCAACAGCCGCCGCGCACATCAGCGCTGAAAATCTTTTTCTTCTCATATTTACCTCCTCAACAAATCATATTAAATTTCGGTAACATCTCCCTTGCAGGATCTGCCTCCAAATTCCATTATATCATTATATGAGATCTTCTTCAAGCTATTCGCATATTTTTCATCATTTTATACAAAATGCGCTGCTTGAATATCCAATTTTTATTAATGCATTTGGGCTATGTTTATCTCTGTTATCTTTGTCCCCTCGACAAGCCAAGCCTTTTTTGCAAACATTATCATAGGCATATCGTTAAAGTTATCAGTATAATAGTTATCAGGCACAACAGCCGGATACGCGCGTTTGAATTCGGTTATCTTGTTCTCGCCATAACAAAGCCTAACGATCCGCGCTGTTTTGATATCAACTTCCGTTGAAAGGATATCCGCTCCCATCATTCTGTCCTTTATCCTGTCAAACATAAACGAAGGAGACGCGGTCAATACTATATCTCCCGGCTCAATAAGAGCTATGATCTTTTTCTTTATCTTTGAAGCATTCCGTTCCCAAAAACCGTCAAGCGCCTTATCAAGATCTTTAACGTTCAAAGCCAAGATACCCAGCATATACGCTCCGAAATCAGCCACATCCCTACCGGAGACTTTTCCGGTCTTATATTTAAGCGCCATTGCAGCTACCCTTGGCAAGTGCCGTGAAAGCGACGGTTTTTGCTTCACACAATATTTAAAGAAATCAACGGCGCTTTCTCCGTCATATATCGTATTATCAAAATCAAAAACGTTCATTTGTCCCTCCATAATTAAAAGGCGGCGCATAACGCGCCGCCTGCAAGATCACTCGGTCACCACTCTGTGATATACCTTTTTACCTTTCTTTATGATCATCCCGTCATCCGTAACCATATCAGCCGTGACGATACCGTTTACATCTGTGTACTTTTCATCATTTATAGAAAGTCCGTTCTGCTGAACTATTCTGCGGGCCTCTCCTTTTGATTTCACAAGCCCCGTCTTTACAAGCATATCGAGCACTCCCATACCTACCACATCGGGTATGACAGTAGACGGCATATCAGCCGAAACTTTCCCCTGACCAAACACGGCTTCTGCAGTAGCCTTTGCCTTCTCAGCTTCTTCCTCACCGTGAACAAGCTTTGTGACCTCATACGCAAGGATCCGCTTTGCCTTATTAAGCTCCGCGCCTTCCCATTTTTCCATCTCACGGATCTCGTCCATCGGGATAAATGTCAGCAACTTCAAGCACTTTATAACGTCCGCATCCTGAACGTTCACCCAGTACTGATAGAAATCGTACGGTGAAGTTTTTTCAGGATCGAGCCATACCGCGCCCGACTGTGTTTTTCCCATCTTCTTGCCTTCGCTGTTCGTGAGCAGGGTAAATGTCATTCCGTATACCTGCTTGCCGTCCTTCTTTCTGCACAGCTCAAGACCGCCCAGTATATTGCTCCACTGGTCGTCTCCGCCGAGCTCGAGCTTACAGCCGTATTTGCGGCTCAACATAAGGAAGTCGTACGACTGCATAAGCATATAGTTGAACTCCAGGAACGAAAGTCCCTTTTCAAGTCTCTGCTTAAAGCATTCCGCCGTGAGCATCTTATTTACCGAGAAGCACGCGCCGATATCGCGCAAAAACTCGATATAATTAAGGTCAAGGAGCCAGTCGGCATTGTTTACCATAAGCGCCTTTCCGTCCGAGAAATCTACCACCTTTGAAAGCTGTTTCTTGAAGCACTCGCAGTTATGGTCTATTATCTCCTTAGTCATCATCTGACGCATATCGGTTCTTCCCGACGGATCACCTACATGTCCCGTTCCGCCCCCCACGAGCGCGATGGGACGGTGTCCGTGCATCTGCATATGGCGCATTACAACCATCTGCAGGAAATGACCTACATGCAGGGAATCCGCTGTCGGATCAAACCCTATATAAAAGGTCACCTTCTCCTTGCCCAGAAGCTCTCTTATTTCCTCCTCATGCGTACACTGCGCTATAAGTCCGCGCTCCTTA
>CAJFNT010000038.1 GCA_904395315.1 uncultured Clostridia bacterium | reverse complement strand
TCCGGTCTCAGCACCCGAAACATACATATATTCAGATGCTTCAACATGCACTGCTGTTCCAGTAAACATCATTACAAGCACAGCTCCGAGAGCAAGCAGCTTTTTAAATTTTCCCGATAAAAAATTTTTCATAAATATATCCCCTTTCAAAATAATCACTGTTCTTTTTTAACGAACTTCATATTAATATATATTATAACACCAATATATGTTTTTTTCAATATTCTAATCTAATTTTTGTCATTTTATAATAAATTTTTTTAATATTTTGTATATATTGTACGAACAAACTGTTGACGTTAAATTTTCGAAAAAAAAATAACGGACACATAAGTGTCCGCTTTTTTGGGAGATAAATAGGTAAATTATATTATATAAAAGCTCGTTAGAGCAATTATATAGCTATTTTCAGTAGATGACATATCCATCACCTACTGTATATAGTATAGCATATTTAAGCTTATTTGTCAATCCTTTTTTTATTTTTTCAAACACTTTTTTAGCAAAGTATCTGGGATGGATTTACATATGATATGCATTCTGCTATTATTTATCATTTGCTTTACAGTCATACCGTGCCTGAAGACAAAAAAAACAGCACCGAAACTCATCCGGCGCTGTTCTGGTTATTACTGGTTATTTGAGCAATCCTCTATCTCAAGCATCGCATCACGTCTTGAAAGAGATATCTTTCCTGTCTTTGGATCTATATCCATGACCTTAACTATTATCTTGTCTCCCTCTTTGCAGACATCCTCGACACGCTCTACACGGTGATCATCAAGCTTCGAGATATGGCAAAGCCCATCCTTGCCTGGGAGTATCTCAACAAACGCACCGAATGCGGTTATTGTCTTTACTGTACCCTTGTAGATCCTGCCTACTTCAGGTTCCTCTATTATCGCCTCAATAGCCTTTTTTGCAGCATCTCCGCTCGACTGTGTCTCAGCGAAAATATGAACTGTACCATCCTCTTCAATATCTATCTTGGCGCCGGTATCCGCAACTATTCCCTGAATAACCTTACCCCCTTGGCCTATGACCTCACGAATCTTATCAGGATGTATCTTCATAGTGGTTACCTTAGGAGCATACTCGGAAAGACAATCTCTCACTTCCGGGATAGCCTTTAAAAGCACATCATCGATTATATGATAACGCGCGTCTCTCGTTTTTCTAAGAGCTTCCTCTATTACCTCGTAGCTAAGTCCATCGTTTTTTATATCTACCTGGATAGAAGTTATACCCTTCTTCGTACCTGCTACTTTAAAGTCCATTTCTCCATAAAAATCCTCAAGTCCCTGGATATCGACCATGGTCGTGAAGCCCTCATCAGTCGTTATAAGTCCGCATGAAATACCTGCAACCGGAGCCTTTATCGGTACACCGGCAGCCATAAGTGCCAGAGTAGAGCCGCATACAGATCCCTGCGAAGTCGAGCCGTTCGAGGAAAGCACCTCTGATACACAGCGAATAGCATACGGAAACTCATCCTCTGACGGAAGCACCGGAACAAGTGACTTTTCAGCAAGCGCACCATGACCTATCTCACGTCTTCCCGGTCCTCTCGATGGACGCGTCTCACCTACCGAATATGAAGGAAAATTATACTGGTGCATATACCTCTTTGTTTCTTCAAGTCCGAGACCGTCAAGTCTTTGTGCCTCTGAAAGTGGTGCAAGTGTTGCAACGGTGAGAACCTGCGTCTGACCTCTTGTGAACATACCCGAACCGTGAACTCTCGGGAGTAAATCAACTTCTGCTGCAAGCGGTCTTATCTCATTAAGACCGCGGCCGTCAACACGCCTTCCCTGGTAGAGCCACGCACGCACTATCTCTTTCTGCATCTTGTACATTATCTCTTCAAGCTGCTCAGAGATATCCGGATATTCTTCGCTCATATTCTCAATGATCCGGTCTGTTATGACACCGATCCTCTCATCACGCACATTTTTATCATCAGTATCGAGAGCATGTTGGATGTTCTCGTATTCCGCTTCTTTAATTTTATCGTAAATCTCATGATTTATGTCATGTGCCTCATATGTCATCTTCTCCTTGCCTATCTCAGCTTTTACGGATTCAATGAATTCGCACATTTCTTTTATGAAGCCGTGCGCATACTTGAGCCCCTCAAGCATGACATTCTCCGGTACCTCATCGGCACCTGCCTCAATCATAACGATCTTTTCCTTGGTACCCGCAACGGTGACATGCATCTTTGAATGCTTGCGCTCTTCAACTGATGGATTTATAATGTAATTGCCATTCTCGTCAAGGCCGAGCCATACACCGGCAATCGGTCCGTTCCACGGCACATCCGAGATCGAAATAGCTATCGAAGTACCGATAAGAGCGCAGATACCCGGATCATGATCCTGATCGTCGGAAAGAACAGTGTTTACCACCGAAACATCGTTTCTAAGATCCGCCGGAAAAAGCGGTCTTATCGGACGATCAATCATACGGCTTGTCAGAATGGCCGCCTCGCTCGGCTTACCCTCCCGCTTCGTATAACCGCCCGGTATCTTGCCCACAGAGTAAAGCTTTTCCTCAAAGTCTACCGAAAGCGGAAAAAAGTCGATCCCCTCGCGTGGAGCGCGCGAAGCCGTGACATTGCTCATAACTACCGTATCGCCGTAACGTACAACACAGTGTCCGTTTGTGAGCTGCGCCATCTTGCCCGTTTCGATAGTAAGCGGGCATCCGGCAAAAGTGGTTTCAAATTTTCTGTAATCTTCAAACATACCTCTTGTTTCCTTTCTGTAAGATTTTTATTCCCGGGATATGCTTGACTATTAGCACATAAATACAACCGCCGACCACTCAGTCGGCACTTCTGTTTATCTGCTAATAAACATATCCTGTGAACGAAAATCAGGCAAACAGATCCAAAAGATCCGTTTGCCTGTATTATTTACTTTCTCAAGCCAAGCTTTGCAACGAGAGTTCTGTATCTTTCGATATCACGCTCTCTCAGGTAAGCCATAAGTCTTCTTCTCTGACCTACCATCATAAGAAGACCTCTTCTTGAATGATGATCCTTCTTGTGTACGCTCAAATGATCATTGTTAAGATGATTTATCTTCTCTGTGAGGAGTGCAACCTGTACCTCCGGCGAACCTGTATCGCCCTCGTGAGTAGCGAACTCCTTTATAATCTCCTGCTTACGTTCCTTTGTCATTAAAGTCACCTCCTATAATAAATAACTATCACCCTGTGCCGGGAACGCGTTGGTGAATCGCTGATCCAAGACGAGGGTTCCTCTGAAAAACAAAAATAATTGCGACAGATCCATTAGTTTGCTTTTTTCTGTCTGTTGAAACGCTTGTTGAACTTTTCAACTCTTCCGCCAGTATCGACGAGCTTCTGCTTACCCGTAAAGAACGGATGACATGCCGAGCAAATTTCGACCGTTATATTCTCAAGCGTTGAGCCTGTATGAATAACGTTGCCGCATGCGCAGGTTATTGTCGTCTGCTGATACTTAGGATGTATTCCCTGTTTCATACCGCTGCCTCCTTATAAATATTTTCCCGACTGAGCGGGGCGCAGTGCCGACTGACATCTGAGCACCGTCTTATAGTATATCATACCCCGACGTGTTTTGCAAGTATTTTTTGAATTTTTTTCGTATTTTTTATCGGAGTCTGCTTAAATAAGCAATTATACATTCCGAAGAACTTTCATTCCGTCACGGCGTAGCATATCTTTCCCTTGAACGCTATACCGTATTTGATTATGTTGCTGTACCCCAGCTCTCTCGCCTCTGCCGCGTAGTCCCGCTCGTCTATCTGTTTAAGCGCCCGCTCCGCAGCCGCGTCCGCAGGCTCGTTGCCTCTGCATACCTTGAATTCCAGTATCACCGCGTTTATGAACCTGTCCTGCTGATACAGTATCAGATCGCTCCTCCCTGTCCCCGTCTCCCGGTTCGAGACCGCCTTGTAATACGCGTTCCCCGAAAGCAGTCCCGCTATGAGCCCGTGATAGAACGATTCCGTGTGGTCATAGAAGCTTATGCTCTTCTGCAATAGCCTCGTTATCTCCCCCGAGAACACTGCTGTGTCTCGCTCCAGCAGCGACTTCCACAGTATGTCTTTATTCATTTCACTCTGATACTGATCGAAATACTGCACGATTATATCAGTATAGCAGTCATGTATCTCCAGATTCGGGATAATGAGCGTGTACAGCGCCTTTGTGCCCACCGCTTTTACGGAACTTATCTTAAGATATCCGGTGAAAAACAGAAAGCTCCAGATATTCTCGTCTCTGTTTTCCATATCTCCGTAGGTCACCGTTTCCCTGATATAGGTCTCTATATTGCCTCCGTTTATAAGCTGCTCAATAGACGCTTTTGTCTTCTCATTTGCTTTCCCGATGAGTGTCTTTATTATATTGTTTGAGCTTGTATTGCTCCACCATTTTTCCGGCAGAGCGTTCGGCTTTCTCGCCCATGTTTTCGCCTGATTCAGCACGCTCCACGGATTGTACACCTCCGTGTCTCCGAAAAGATATCCGTCGTACCACTTTCTCATGTCCTCACGCTTTTCTTCGATACCGTAATACTTCATCAGCTCATCCACCTCTGCCTGCACAAATCCGAAACTCTCCGAATATGTGTCCGAGAGAATTGAATTTACTTCGAGATTGTTGAGCCCCGTGAATATGCTCTCCTTCGATATTCTGAGGCATCCCGTTATAACCGAGAATTCAAGCGCAGGATTGGTCTTCAGCGCCGACTCGAACAGTGACCGGATAAACGACACCATCTCATCGTAATATCCCGAAAAATACGCTGATTCAAGCGGCACATCATACTCGTCTATCAGGATTATAACATTTGCTCCGTAATATTGTTTTAGACACATGCTCAATAGCCTTATGGAATCACCGAATAGGATCTCATCCGGCTCGGATGCAAGGACCTTTTTAAAATCCTTCCGGTCATCATCATCCACAGCAACACTGTCCGTTATATACCTGTGTTTTCTGAACTGGCTCTGTATTTCGCGGCAAAGCCTGTACAGCGCGGTTTCATAATTCGGCTGCTTCGCGCATTTCATGGACAGCGATATCACCGGATGTGTGTTCCTGTACTGCTCCAGCGTCCCGTAATGCTCCGAGATCTTCAGATCGTCGAAAAGATACGCGCTATCCTTTTCCGTTATGTCAAAGAAATACCTGAGCATGCTGAAATTCAGCGTCTTTCCGAACCGCCTCGGCCTTGTTATCAGATTGTTCTGTCCACCGTCATGCAGGAGATCGTATATCAGCATACTCTTATCCACATAATAAAACCCTCCGTCTATTATCTGCTTGAAATCCTCGTAGCCTATAGGTATCCGCTTTTTTCCGTTGTTCAGAAGCATACATCCTCACCCCGTATCCGCCATATTTTATCTTATTATAAAGTATACCATATATCCGTTAGATTTTCAACTGATTTTTGGCATTGTCCGCTTCATATCCGCCAGCACTAAAACAGGAGCGGATCTCTCCGCCCCTGTCATACTCAACTGCTTTATTCTGCCGTATCCCTTTTTTTGCCGCGCACTCTCCTGTATTCTTTGCTTTACGATCTTGTATAAAAATACCAGACAGGTATATCCCATGCCATATGATCCGTATTTTCTGTGCTGAACACTGTGGTCCACCGGGTCATTAGATATATGATCTCGGCGCAATGTGATCCGATTTATCTTTTGCGTCACCATCGCAAAAGATCACACGATGTTATTCCCCATTATTTTGATCCTCTTCATGTTTTCTCAAATGATCCTTTAATATCAGATTTATATACTGCGAGAGCGAACGGTCGCAATTCTCCGCCATGATCTTGATTTTTTCAACAATATCCTCATCCAATGTCAAGCTGACTCTTTGCTTTAACGGTTTCACTTTCATCACCTCATCATATATTATAATACAAAATATAATTTTATATTGTAAAATATGATAAAATAATATATAATAATATAAAGTAATACTAAGAGGTGATAAAATGGCGGAGTTTTGTATAAACTGCATTAACAAATTAATTACAAATAAAAACAATAAGCTTGACACACCAGATGTGATCACAGAGACCGGTCTCTGCGAGGGATGCGGAAAAATAAAGCCGTGTATTGTAAAAATGAAACGAAAATATCGGTATAAACTGCCAGGCGGAAATGATCATAAACGATATGCATTCTGGAAACACAAGCAAAATTAAACAAATACCGGTATCACTTTTCGTTGAATTTTACTATTGAATCATTTTTATAAAATGTATACAATAAATATATGTGGACCTCGACAGATCACCGCGCTGCCTGCGGCATCAAAATATTGCAAAGGAAGACACTCAATGAAAAAATCGAAAAAGATCTGTACAAACTGCGGAACGAAGCTCGATACGGGAGCCGAATTCTGTCCTCACTGCGGCGCTCCGTGCCGCGTAAGAAGATCGAAAAAAATACATATAAAAAAAATACCCATCGGCAAAATAGCATTTGCAGCCGCGGCTGCGGCGGCGGCTGTTGTCATAGGCATCGTGGTCTTCAGCTTCATCCAGAACAGACCGCTCTCCGAAGCTGACCGCGCTGAATACGCGTCCGCGCTCGAAAAAGCCCAGTCCTACAGCGATAACTCTCATCTGTCTAAGGCTAAAATTTATGATTATCTGATAGACGAAGAGATCGGGCACTTTACCCCGGATGAGGCTCAGTATGCTATCGACAACCTTGTTGCCGATTACAAT
>CAJFNT010000037.1 GCA_904395315.1 uncultured Clostridia bacterium | reverse complement strand
TTAAGACAAAAACTATTTTCTGCGGCACCTGCTTCGCTATCGCCTCTATGACACCGTAGTCAATATCTCTGCTTTTTAGTTCTATCTCAAAAATCTCTATCTCCTTTATACTGCTGCCCGCCTCAAGATTCATATTCGTGTGCGAAAGCTTATTTGCCCACACGATCCTTTTTATATCATGTACGAACGAATCCTTCACTTTGGCTTTCAACGTCATGTGACGGTAAAAAGCCTCTTTCGGCACGACCCGTCCGTACCGTGTTGACTCATTGAATTTAAGCATCCTTCATCACCGCTGCAAAGCATATAAGCTCAAAATCATCAAGTCCGCTTATAACGTTCGTAAGCGCCGTTGTTTCACCGGCGGAAAACAGGCTCTCGATATCGCTCTCATCGTTCGCACTGATTATAGACGCTATGGCATCCTCAAGCAGCTTGGAGTATTTTTTCATATCCTTGCCGTCCTTTGTCTCTCTGTTGAATTTTCTGCACAGAACCTTGTCCGGCTCTGTCTTTCCGCGGCACGAAAGCCGCATAAAATCAAGAGTCTCCTTCGGCTGAAGATGATTCGTTATCACCTCGCCGTCATCACTTATGTATACCATATAAAAAGGATGCAGCCGGTTGCGTTTTTCTATATCTATGTCCTCGTTTATATTCTTTAATATATATACCACACCGGGCTTTTCGCCGCGTGTGACCGTATGTAATCCAAACGGTATCTTGTCAAGATCCGGATGCTCTTTTATATATGAGATGAGGTCCATGCGGAAATCATTCAGACCGAGATTCATTATCGATATACCGTCCGACATATCCTCTATGTCCACTACCTCTTCCTGAAGCTTTCTGAGCTGCTGCTTTCGATACTCCATCTCATCGTTTGAATCGGAAAGAAGATCATCGGCCCCCGTGCCGGTAGATGTCATTACAGATATTTTCATCCTCAGCTCTACCCTCGACTTGAGGTTTATGTATGAATCAAGATCCATATCCGGCCAGAAATTCACAAGCTGTATCACCTCATTATGACTGCCTATTCTGTCGATACGTCCGAACCTTTGTATTATACGCACCGGGTTCCAATGTATGTCATAATTTATGAGGTAATCGCAATCCTGAAGATTTTGACCTTCAGAGATACAATCTGTTGCTATGAGTATATCTATACTGTGTTCATCATCCGGCATAAGGAACACCTTATCCTTTGACACAGGCGAAAAAAGCGTCAGAACAGTATTCATATCGGCGCGGTAATTTTCTATAGTTGTTTTTCCGTCCACATTTCCCGTTATCATTGCCGTATCAATCCCATATTCACTTTTTACAGCTTTGCTGACATGCTCATACAAATATTCTGCCGTATCAGAAAATGCGGTGAATACTATGATTTTTTTATTATTTCCGTTTATCGGATGATCTATCTTGTTTCGTATCATATCGATAAGCGTGCAAAGCTTATTATCCTTCTCCGGCGTTATCCCCTTGATCTTACCGAGAAGTTTCTCAAGCACTCTGCTGTCACGTGCAAGACATTCAAGCCACGATGTGTAATCCATATCGGCAAGCTCTATCTTGACTTTATTCCCTACGGTAAAATAATCGGTGTTCAGATCATCGTAATCCCAATCTTCACCGTCACTGTCGTTCCCGAAATCTATTGATGCAATCTTGTTCACCTCGTAATCGTTTATTGCCGATATGGTATCGTCTATCCTGCCCTTTATCCTCTCCAGCGTGAGCTTGAAAGAATATATTGAGCTCTCAAGGCGTTTGAGCAGGTTTATCGACATCAATTTTCTGATTCCCTGCTCGCGGTTCTCCTGCGTAAGCCCTGTATTTGCCTTATTTTTATTATATATCTTTTCGTATTTCTCCTTCTTGCTCCCATGAATGAATTCTGAAGGTGTGTATATTTTTAGATTTAGACTGTCGATCAGCTCGTATATCTCATTGTAGTTTGTATCTTTCTTATTCAGTGTGAGCGGTGGCCTAACCGATATCGGTTTAAGCCGCTCAGGAAATTTTCCTATATCTGATGTCTCATAATATTTTTCTATATGCTTTCTCGATCTTGCTATAGTAACACTGTCGAGCACCTCAAAAAAATCAAAGCTCAGCATGGACTGAAGCCTTTCGGCAGTCCTTTCAGCCGCCGGCAGTTTCGCCCATTGCCCATAAGCAGTCTGAGCCTGTCTGAATATCTCATCAATACTGTTTGAAACATTGAGCTTGCCGTTTATATTAGCACTGTCTCCCTCATAAGCCAATTGGATCTGGTTCTTCAGGTCAAGGAATTTGTTGTTTACAGGTGTTGCGCTGAGCATCAGTACCTTCGTCTTTACTCCGGATTTTATGACCCTGTTCATAAGCTTCAAATACCTGTTCTCGCGCTTGTCCTCGCCATATGTCTCACCGCCGTTTCTGAAATTGTGGCTCTCATCTATAACCACAAGGTCAAAATTGCTCCAATTTGACTTTTGAAAATCAAATCCGTTGCTCTCCCCGCGTTCTCTCGAAAGATCGGTATGATAAAGCACTCTGTATGAAAGCCTGTCCTTTTCGAGCGGATTGTTCTTGTAATTGAAAAACGCGCTGTACGTTTTCCAGTTCTCCGCAAGCTTTTTAGGGCAGAGCACAAGTACCGATTTGCCCCTGCTCTCATAGTATTTTATAACAGCAAGAGCCGTGTATGTCTTTCCCAGACCGACAGAGTCCGCAAGGATGCATCCGTTATACTGCTCAAGCTTATTTATTATCCCAAGGGCGGCATCCTTTTGGAAATTATAGAGCTTGTTCCATATCACACTGTTTTTGAATCCGGTAGCATCATTCGGCAGCACATCCTCAGAAATGTCATCGAGAAATGCGCTAAATATATTATACAGTGTCAGATAATATATAAGCTCGGGCGGATTCTCATTATATACCGTCGATATATTCTCTATTACCTCATCCGTGACATCCTGTAGTTTCTGCGGATTGTTCCACAGATCTTCAAATATGCTCATATAACTGGTACTAACGGGGCTATCGAGCCGTGTTGGACAATTATATGCGTTATTGCCTTTTTCACAGCCTATATCCACGGTTGTAAATCCATTTACCGGCATATACACATAATTGTCTATATCATTTATCACATTGATAAATCCCGGCATATTCTGGCTTGTTATGTTTGATCTAAACTCTGCCTTTTTCCTTATCCAATCGGCACACTCCTTGGCAATGGCTTTTTGTGAAAGCTCGTTTCTAAGCTTCACTTCAAACTCTGTGCCGTAAAGACTGCGCTCCCTATTAAGACGCGGGATATAAAATTCGCGTTTTTCCTTCGGTGTTTTTTCTGTGGTGAAAGTAGGTGATGTAAATATAAATTTAAACGAATCCACTTCCGAAAGACGTTTCTTTAGTTCGCGGTAAGCATATATCGAAAAACATGACGCGGTTATGTTCACACTGCTCCCCGGGCGAATAGTGCGGTTCAGATCGTCTCTTAACAATATATTTATATTGTCTATCATCTTAGGCCCCTTCTCCTCTTTCGGGGCAATATTAACAATACGCTTACCCTGTTTCCGGGCATACTCCACCGTGTATTCCGTTCCTCCGGCAATACCGTCATAATAGCAAATGAGCTTTGAGCAATTGTCCACAAGATATTGATTCCTTTGATAATATCTGCCCATATTAAAATCTCTCGACAAGGTCTCCACCCGGTCAGCCGCATTCAGTATTGCATTATAGCGTTCACTGCGTATCCTTCCGTCATCAAACGGTTCGACCGCGATCAGTTTCACCTCCGGATGCTGTTTTTTTAGCTCCAGCACCCTTTCCGCCGCAAGCATGTCAAAACCTTCAGCCATGCCGACCATATACGTGTCAAAGCCTTCGGCATATGAATTTGCTATTTCATTGTCAAGATCCCTTGTTATCCTTTGCATCTCTATTGTATCCGCGCTGCCGCCTCCGGGTAATTTTGACGGTCTGTAGCCGCTGAATGATACCGTATTACTCATTTGCATCACCTCAATAATATGATTATACCACGATACTGCAAAATCGTCAACAGAACAGCACAAAAAATAGAAGCAGGGAACTCCCAAGGAATTGACTTTCTGCTTCTATTTCCTTAGCTTCTATTTATACATTACAAAGCGATCGTTTTCGGCTCTCTTTTCTCAAAATATGCGGCATACTTAAATCCGGCTTCAATAGCCATCGCCTCTGCGGTCTCTATTCCTTTTCCAAGGTCCGCGGCACAGTGCGCATCCGAACCGAAGGTTATAAATTCGCCTCCGACATCCTTGAAAAGTTTTACATATTTGAGTTCCGGAAATGTCTTCCCATACCGCTGTCTTAATCCCGATGTGTTTATTTCAAGCGCTCTGCCATTTGCGGCAACATGTCTGAATATTTCTTCGATCATATCATCCCAGAGCGAAATATCAACTTCAACTCCATAATCACCCTCGATATATCTTACAGGATATGTAATATGCGCCAGCACATCAAAATCTATCTCATGACACATCTTATATATTTCCTTGAAATACTGTTCCATTGCTTTGTTCACATCATAATCTGCCGGATCTATAAAACAGAAATCTTCCAGATCCGGTATCTGATGCATCGATCCGACTACAACATCATAATTTTTATTAGATGTAATAATATCAGCTGCGGCCTTATCAAAAGTAGCCTGTCCGAGTTCCACTCCTGCAAGCAGCTTCATATCACCTTTAACGCTCTCACGAGCTTTCATGATCGCTTCAAGTGATTTCTCGGCAAGCTCCTTATTTCCATACTGACCTCGCTCCAGTCTTTCGTAATGTTCCTCACCGTAAAACCTGTTGCATTCGCAGTGATCGGTAACTGCATAGATCTTTAGACCCAGTTCCGCCGCCCGTGCCGCCATAGCGGCAACACTGTCCCTTGCATCCGGCGAGAACGACGAATGTGTGTGACAATCAAGTATCATTTTGTTTTTCCTCACTTTTACTTAATATAATAAGGGAGAGGTCTCTCCCTCTCCCTTATTATACACCGTATGCGGCTCAGATTCAATTGTAAGATCCCACAAATATATCACTTCAGATCGATAGTTACAGCATTATCAAGATCAAGCTCAATATAGTCCTGTCTGTAGACCTCAAGCGTTGTGAACTTCTCGGCGATCACCGCCGCGCTTACCTCCTCACCCGCGGGTATAGGCGCTCCGCTCTCATCCTGCATATCGTAAATATACGATGCCGTGTATGAGTCGGTATCATAGTGTACTGTCGTTTTCAGCATGCACCCAAGCTTTCCGCCGGGCTCGGCATTGTTCCCATTGTCATCAACGAGCCTGAATCCCGGATCGTACATAACAAAACCGTCTTTATAATAGTCGATATCCACGCGCCCGTCTGAAATGCGTATATCGGTAACGACCACTTTGCCGTTATCGCTCACCTCAAAAGTCATAGGATATGTGCCTATTCGCTGCTTTTCACACCCGACATCACCCTCAGGCTCATTAAATATTACCGGCACTATGCTAATCTGCTCTGTATCAGCATCCGCTTTGAGAAACTCGAATGAGTTGCTGCTTTCACGGTCAGAATAAAACGTAAGATCAGTATTAAGCACATCAAGGAACTTGCCGTTTTCATCGCAGAGCGCAAACTGATCAACACGGTATATATCCGAATGTTCATTGCCCATGGTAGTGAGCATTAACTGATTGCCGAACGGTGAGAATATCACCTTATTGATAACACAGTTGTTTGCCTCGAAGGGTTTATTCACTTCTACCGTCTTTGTTGCCACACGAACCGCTGATTTGTCTATCTCCGCGCTGACATACAGAAGCTTTTCCTTATCCGCATCCGTGAGCTCGAGATAGTCCTGATACAGATACTCATCATCAAGAGCATATTCTCCGTTCTCGTCTGCAAATTCCGTATAGAGCTCAAGCTTGAATGTGTCGGGAATATCCATAGTTGAAACATTGTATTTATATACACCTTTCCACGTTTGATCATCTACAAAATATCCGTCCTCACTGCTGTGATTCCCTGTTCGCATAAAGCCGTTTATTCGGCAGTCCATATACAGCGGGCTGAACGGAAAATACATTCCGTTATCTATCGGTTTATCACATGTCAGAGTATAGAACACATGCACAAAGTTGTCGTCCGCCGCAACGTTGTCGAGCGTGAAAGTGTATCCGTTTTTCGATGCCGAAGTACCTATCTCTTCATTATACTTTGAAAGCTCCTCAATGTCGGTTATCTCCTCAGCCTTATCGCTCTCAAAATACGATATGACCTTTCCTATAGCTTCCTGTCCCGCAGGCGAAACGGCAAACGCTGTAAGCGAGAAAGCTGCCGTTAAAGCCGCAGCCATCGCGGCAGTCTTAAACACCTTATACTTCATATACATTCTCCTTTCGAGGAGGTCGGTATTGAGCTTATCGTTCACCATTCGTTTTATATTTTCCGGATCGACCTTTATATCGGCACCGGCTCCAATAAAGTCCTTTCTCCTGTTCATTGCCGTACCTCCTTATCTAAAATCTCCCTAAGCTTTTTTCTTCCTCTGGCAAGTTTCGACTTCACCGTTGACCGGCAGATCTCCGTTGCCTCCGCTATATGCGATATTTTTTCGTCATAAAAGTAATACCGGAGGAATATCTCGCTGTCCGGCTCTCCGAGCATCCTTATCGCCTCTATCAGCCGCTGACGTTCGTCACGC
>CAJFNT010000036.1 GCA_904395315.1 uncultured Clostridia bacterium | reverse complement strand
GGGCAAGCCGACGGCGGTCATAATGAAGTCGGTAAAGGGCAAGAACGTTTCGTTCATGGAGAATCAGGCGGCATGGCATGGCTCGGCTCCGAACGAGGAGCAGTATAATCAGGCTATAGCGGAGCTTGACGAGAGGATAAAAGAACTGGAGGCGATGTTATAATGGCAAAGAAAGCTACAAGAGTATCATACGGTGAGGCATTGGTCAAATACGGTGATAACGAAAACATCGTTGTTCTTGATGCCGATCTTTCTAAGTCCACAAAGACAGATACATTCAAAAAGGTATATCCTGAGAGATTCATAAACTGCGGTATCGCTGAGGCGGACATGATGTGTGTTGCCGCAGGGCTTGCCTCATGCGGAAAGATAGCGTTTGCATCTACTTTTGCTATGTTCGCCGCAGGCAGAGCATTCGAGCAGGTAAGAAACTCAATAGGTTACACAAAGCTCAATGTAAAGATCGGCGCCACACATGCCGGTATCTCGGTAGGCGAAGATGGTGCATCGCATCAGTGCCTTGAGGATATAGCGCTTATGCGTTCGATCCCCGGAATGGTCGTTATAAACCCTGCTGATGATATAGAGGCGCAGCTTGCGGTAAAGGCGGCGATCGAGCATGACGGTCCGGTATATATGCGTTTCGGCAGACTTGCCGTAGAGGATGTAAACGGAGAGGTCTACAAGTTTGAGCTCGGTAAGGGCGTGCAGTTAAGAGATGGAAAGGATGTTTCGATCATCGCTACGGGACTCATGGTCCAGGAGGCTCTGAAGGCTGCGGACATGCTCAAGGAAGAGGGCATAGACGCGCGAGTAATAAACATCCATACAATAAAGCCTATAGATGAGGATATAATAAAGAAAGCGGCGGAAGAGACGGGAGCTATAGTAACGGCTGAGGAGCACTATATCATGGGTGGACTTGGCAGCGCTGTTACAGAAACCGTATGCGCAACGGCTCCGTGTCCTGTAAAGATCATAGGAACAGACCGTTACGGAAAGTCAGGCAAACCGAATGAGCTGTTTGAGGAGTACGGTCTTACAGCAAAGAATATAGCTGCGAAGGCAAAGGAAGCTATTGCGATGAAATAATGGAATAGACGGAATAGTATGTTCTGTAAATTTATCCCGCTGTCTCGTTGGGCGGCGGGATGTTTGTTTTTTAGCATAAGGTATGGAATATGGAGGACTATATGAGAAGAATAATTGCTGCAGCGGCTTGTGTATTCATGCTTGTCGGTCTTGCGGGGTGTGGAGCTGATGATACGTCAAATAATTCAGGCGGCTCGAACGTTGTTACGCTCAGTCCGGAGAATCTTATTTCTGATGAAACCGCAAGTACGGCTGCCGGGGCAACACTTACAATGTCGAAAGACGGAGTTGTAAAAGATGGGAATATGCTCACGGTGACTTATGTTTCAAATCCAATAGGAGCAAATGACAGTGTATCCGTTTCAATAGAGCAATTTTCCGATACATTATCAACATCACAGATATGGAACGAATATGAAGCTAATCGGATATACAGAACAGATATGGAATACATTGATGGTATAGGTGAAGATTGCTATATCGCATTTCCGTATATAAATATTTATGATCGAGGCTGCTATATAAGGATAAGCGCAGGCTCGGGAAGTGATGAAGGACAGAAAAATATGCTGATAAATCTCGGCACAGCTGCCGCGATAGCTCTTGAAGCTGCGATCCCCGCGGATGCAGTTCAGAACGGCAGTGTTATACAGTGAAGAAAGAGAGCACACAAGTCGTCGGAGCTTATGATCTGATGACTTGTGTGCTTTGCTTGTGTTATCTACGGCTTGCATATCCTATGATCATAAGCGCAGTCGGGATTGCGGCTATTATATATCCTATCATCGGAATAGATGAGAAAGACAATACTGTTATTCCTAATGTTGTAGTAAAGAAAAAAGCCGGATATGCAATACTGAAGATATTATGCTTTACTATTATAAGCTCCGTAATACCAAGTGTGAGCGGCAGCAAAAGTATGAGCAGGTCAAATGTGGTACTACCGGCTGCTGGGGCTTTTCTGCCCACAAATGTGTTTGACGCTATGGAAAAAACGATATTAATAGCCAATGCTATGCGGACTAATTCCATATTGTCGAAAGAAGGAACAAGAACACCGGGTGCCATAGCATTCATAAATTCGACGGTAAATAAAGCTGTGTTCACTATGCTTATGATCATATATGCCGCTGTGATAAATAATGTTCTTTTTACATATTTATTCATGACATCGGCTCCCTTTGTCTCTTCTGTATACAGTTATATTGGCTATCGGAATTTATCCATGTTCTTTGGTTCTTTAACACCTCCGTAGAAAATGCCGTTTTCCTTATCTGCTTTGCGTGGATAATAATCAGGTTTGATTGCTATAACTTTTGGACTGTTTTTATTTTTTTCTTTTTCCGGGGCTTAATGTGTTTGCCGGACAGCGATCCCAACAGTATGAGTATCGATGGCAGCAAAAGCAGCAGTACGCATCCGGAGGTAGAGGCGTTTAATAAGACCAGAATGAGAAAGAATGGCGAACCGGCAAATACAGCAGTAAATTCTATAGCGTCATAGATGTTATGGAACGCAATGAAAAAGCCGGATAGGCATATAATATTTACTATTAATATGCTGCAGGCGGCGCACACAGTATCTTTAACCTCTGATGCACTTTTGACCCCAATGAGGAAATATATACATATTGCAAGCATCTGTAATATGATCGTTGCGCTGTAAAGAAGCGGCGCAGGGAGCAATGTAAGCAATATGCCGCCTTCCGGACCAAACCATGTCAATAAAAAGATCATGAAGAACGCTATGCATGAACAGATGTGGATCATTGTCGGAAATAATATTCGTTTGATCATAAAGTCATCCCTCCCATTGCTCTGTTTTCAGCATTGCTTTACAGTTTCATTTTATCATGCGTAATGATGTGCGTCAAGTATGAATAAAAAATTTATGCGTTATGAACATTTTATTGCGCAAAATTTATGCAAAAGGCAGAAAAATATCCCGCCGGATCTTAAAACGGCGGGATAGAAGCAGATCTGTTATTTTTTTATATACAGAATGTCAGTTTGTATTCTTTTCGTCCATGTCACTCGCGCGGTCATTTTCGTTTTTGCTTATCGGCGGGAGCGGCACAAAACATTTCTTTTTTGATCTTGTTACATATATAAATCCTGCGATCGAGATCAGTATCAAAAGCGCGGCTACAAATTGTGATATGCCGAGAACATCAGGGATAAGATACAAGATGTACGATGTGTTTCGCATTCCTTCAAGTACAAGTCTTCCGCATGAATACCATAGCAGATAGAAAAAGAACGTTTGCCCGTTTTTTGTTTTTTTGTTTCTCAAAAGAAGCATTATTATAACTCCGGCGAGACTCCACAGAGACTCGTAGAGAAACAGAGGCTGTACGGGTTCTGCTCCGTTTATACTCATTGCAAAAAGCGAGTCGGTGGATTGACCGTAGACCTCACAGTTCACGAAGTTGCCCCATCTTCCTATAGCTTGGCCCAGCAGGAGTCCCGGGCAGCAAACGTCGAGCACGTTGGGAAGATTGATTTTTTGTATTTTACAGTATATACATGTTGATATAATAGCTCCTATTATACCGCCGTATATGGCGAGACCGCCTTCCCAGATCTTGAACACATCGAGAGGATCGTCCTTAAATTCATCAAGCGCAAACAGTACGTAGTAGATCCTTGCGCATATTATTCCGGCTACTATTCCTATAAGCGCTATATCCCATACATTGTCTTTTTTTACGCCGCGCTTCTCGCTGCCGGAAGAAGCGAGAAGCAGACCGAGAAGAAAGCCGGTCAGAATTATAAGCGCATACCAGTAAATGTTTTTTGAACCTATATGGAGCGCGACAGGATCAATATTCACGCTGATCCCAAGATTCGGGAAAGAAATATTGTTAGTCATGATATCCACCTCTAAAGATCATATTCCGCGCATTGAAAGCGAAATCCGTTTTTTTACGGGATCAACACTCAAAATACGCACTTTTACATTGTCTCCGACCGAAAGGACATCAGTCGGGTGTTTTATAAATCTATCACTTATCTGTGATATGTGTACGAGCCCATCCTGATGGACGCCGATGTCAACAAACGCGCCAAAGTCGATGACGTTCCTGACCACACCGTCGAGTATCATATCGGGCTTGAGATCCTCCATAGAGAGGATATCCGACCTAAGTACAGGCTGCGGGAGCTCGTCGCGGGGATCGCGTCCCGGTTTCAGGATGCTTTCTGTTATGTCCGTTAATGTTATTTCACCGATACTGAGCAGCCCGCATAGTTTTTCTTTGCCATAATTCTCTTCACGTCTGTTTATGTCACGTATTTCTCCGGATTTTACGTCATTTTCGGTATATCCGAGCTCTTCGATCAGTTTTTCTGTTATTTTATAGCTTTCAGGATGAACTGATGTGTTGTCGAGATAATTATCTCCGTCAGGTATGCGTAAAAAGCCCGCGCATTGTTCAAATGCTTTTGCGCCGAGTTTGGGTACCTTTAAAAGGTCTCGGCACGTCTTGAAACTACCGTTTTCAAGTCTGTATTTTTCTATATTTTTTGCGACTGTTTTATTTATACCGGAAACATATGAAAGCAGTGACGGAGAGGCGGTGTTCAGATCCACTCCAACGCTGTTTACACAGTCTTCCACAACTCCCCCGAGCGTTTCATCAAGCTTCTTTTTGTTCATGTCGTGCTGATATTGACCGACACCTATGGATTTGGGATCGATCTTTACAAGTTCGGCAAGGGGATCCTGAAGCCTGCGCGCGATCGATACCGCGCTCCTGAGGGCTACATCATAATCGGGAAATTCTTCCGCGGCAAGCTCGGATGCGCTGTAGACGCTTGCTCCTGCTTCATTTGTCATGACATAATAGACTTTACGGTCAAGTTTTTTTATGAGTTCTGAAATAAATATCTCAGATTCTTTTGAAGCTGTACCGTTTCCTATCGATATAACTTCCACATCGTTTCGCTCGATCATGGAGCGCAGTATGTTTTCAGCTTTTGTTTTGTCGTGATTCGGAAGAGTGCAGTATACGATACCTGTATCAAGGACCTTGCCTGTAGGATCCACCACCGCGGTTTTACAGCCTGTTCGGTAGCCTGGATCAAATCCCATTACGACTTTTCCTTTGACAGGCGGCTGCATAAGCAGCCCTTTAAGATTTTTACCGAACAGTTTTATTGAGCTCGTTTCTGCTGCTTCGGTTGCGGATGCGCGCAGCTCTGTTGCAAGTGATGGAGCTATTAGACGCTTATACGCGTCTTCCGCAGCCTCTTTAACGTATACAGATGAAGGCGTTTCGCGTTTGGGTGTGGTTTTTCTTATTAAATACCTTACGGCTTTTTCATCATCGGCATTGATCTTTACCGAAAGAAATCCCTCTTTTTCGCCGCGGTTTATTGCGAGAATACGGTGCGGCGGAAGATTTGAGAGCGGTTCGGAAAAGTCATAGTACAGGCTGTAGACGCTGTCATCCTCTGTCGTGCCTTTAACAGAAACAGTTCCGCTTTCAGCGGTTATCTGTCTCAAAGCTCTTCTGTATTCAGCATTGTCACTTATTTCTTCTGCTATTATATCCATTGCTCCGTGCAATGCGTCATCGGCAGTCGCAACTCCTTTTTCTTCAGATATATATTTTTGAGCTTCAGTCTTGGGATCCGAAGGGGAGTGATCCCTGCTCATAAGGGCCGCGGCGAGCGGTCCAAGTCCTCGTTCCTTTGCGATCGAAGCGCGGGTCCTTCTTTTGGGTCTGAAAGGACGGTAAATATCTTCAAGCTCAGATAATGTAGACGCTTCGGATATTGCGGCTCTGATTTCGTCTGTAAGCTTTCCTTGTTCATTTATAAGTCTCTCTGTCTCTGATTTTTTATCTGCAAGCGATCTTAGATATGTTAATCTCGAGCTGAATTCCCTCAGAGATGTATCATCGAGCGACCCGGTCGCCTCTTTTCTATACCGAGCTATAAATGGTATAGTATTTCCGCTGTCCATAAGCTCAATGGTGTTTTCAGCCTGCCACTTGTGTATGCCGAGTTCGCTGCAAAGAATTTTAACTATGTCTGACTCTGCAGAGCTGCTCGTTACAGCTGATCCGTTCATATGTACAAAACCTCCAAACTTAGTGTAACAAAAATGATAATTTTGTAATCATTCCGAAACATTTTTTAATAAAAACTATATACAAATCGTAATATTTGTGGTATAATTGTTACATGCACAACATATTGTGTTATATTGATGTTACATTAACAAAATATGTGTGTCACCGTTTTTTTGGAACGACAAATAGATTATACACTATTTTGATTGATTTTACAAGTGCGTTCCGAAAAACTTTATAAGACAAAATTAAACCGGAAAATCTAAAAAAAAGGGTTGCGTTTTTGAGGGTTTTGGTGTACAATAATACATATAGGGAGCAAATTGGAGCGAATGGGAGTAAAAAGGTTCACCTCATTGGATTTGGGAGTGAAATCAACAGACCAAATATCCGATTTTTCCCTTATTCTTGTTCTATTGGCATGATTTTGTCCGGAAAGGCGGTGATGTACTGTGGTAACGTTTGTTGACGAATATGAGCGGCAGCTTGATGACCGTGGAAGGATCATATTGCCGTCAAAGCTTAGAGACGTTGTGAAAAACACGGTATATATCACCCAATCCACATCGGAAAAATGTCTGCATTTGTATACCGAAGAAGAGTGGTGCAAAGTAGCTGAAAAGGTAAATCAGCTCCCTACAGCCACGGATTATAACGCGGCCGCTTTCGTTCGTTTGTTTTTCGGAAAAGCGACTGCTGTTACGGTTGACAAGCAGGGTAGGATACCTATAGCCAAAAGACTTATAGACTATGCGGGACTTTCAAAAGAAGTAGTGCTTGTCGGAGCAAATACAAGGCTTGAGATATGGGATTCTGCAACTTGGGGGGAATATCAGAGCAAGCTTTCCGAAAGCATCATGATGGACGGTATATTGAAATATAACCTTAATATATAGAGAGGGAGTTCGTGAAATGGAATTTAAGCATTATTCGGTCCTTCTCAAGGAAAGCGTGGACGCACTCAATGTAATAAACGGAGGCATCTATGTTGACGGAACCATGGGCGGCGGAGGACATTCTTATGAGATACTGAGCCGTGGGGCCGGCCGACTTATAGGCATAGACAGAGATAAAGAAGCTGTGGCAGCGGCAAAAGAGAGACTTAAGATTTTCGGAGACAAGCTCACAGCTGTAAATCGCAATTTCAGCGAGATAAAAGATATTTTAAATGAACTTGGTATAGACAGAATAGACGGTGCGGTGCTTGATCTTGGTGTTAGTTCGTATCAGCTTGATAATGCTGACAGAGGATTTTCATATATGCATGACGCACCGCTTGATATGCGCATGGATCGCTCATCGGGAATGAATGCTTATGACGTAGTGAATGGATATGATGAGAAAAAGCTTACGTCTGTATTTTATGAGTACGGTGAGGAAAAGTGGTCCAAAAGGATCGCGCATTTTATAGTTGAGGCGCGAAAGAAAAAGAATATTGAGACAACCGGTGAGTTGGTGGATATAATAAAGGCCGCTGTGCCCCAAAAAGCGAGACAGGACGGCGGACATCCGGCAAAACGTGTGTTTCAGGCTATACGTATAGAAGTAAACGGAGAGCTTGAGATACTTGAGCAGGCTGTTCGTGATTTTATTGATGTTTTAAAGCCTGGAGGAGTGCTGAGTGTCATAACATTTCATTCTCTCGAGGACAGAATAGTCAAAAGAACATTTTCTGAGCTTGCTAAGGGGTGTACGTGTCCAAAGGATTTTCCTGTATGTGTATGCGGAAAAAAGCCTATGGTATATCTGCCCGGCAGAAAACCGACATTGCCGTCAAAAAATGAAATTGAGGAAAATTCAAGATCAAAGAGTGCAAAATTGAGAGTGGCGATCAAAACGGAAAGTCAGAATAGAGGAGAATAACGTGGCATACGATAATTTGGCATATAAATATGATTATGCGAAAGAAGAAAAAGTCGGGCGGCAGAGAGTAAAAGTGAATGGAGAAAGAATACGGAAACAAGCTAAGAAAAAAAATGAAATAAGCTATTTGAGCAGGATCATATATGTGATAGTTCTGGCTGCTTCGGCTATATTTATGATAGCGCAGTTTGTGAACGTCAATGAAGCGGAGAGCAGACTGGCTGCAAAGCAAGAAGACTATGCATTTGAGGAATCGGTTACCGCGCAGAAGTCGTTTGAATTGGAACAGAGTGTGGATCTTTCGAAGATCGAGCAGGAGGCGACGGGAAGACTGGGAATGAAGAGACCTGATTCACATCAGATCGTTTATGTGGATGTCAAGCAAAGCGATGTGACAGAAAAAACATCCGGTGAAGTGGAGGGCTTTGCAAACAGAATAGCAGGATTTTTCAGTTCTGTTATAAGTCATATAATCGAATTCTTCAGCATATAACTTAAATAGGCGCAAGCAGTCCGAGTGCTGATCAGCAGAACGGATGATCGAGCGCCGACCCTTATATTATAAAGGAATGATATTAAATGGCATTACCTTCTTTAAATAATATTAAGAAGAGAACAATTATTTTAATAGTATGCATATTGGCGGGGTTTGCCGCTGTGATACTTAGAATGGTGTGGTGGCAGGTAATAAAAGGCGCTGAGCTTTCAGAGCGCGCAAAAGAGATACAGACCGCGGGAACGGTAGAGCAGGCAAATAGAGGTAAGATATTGGACAGAAACGGTAAGGTGTTGGCAGAGTCAGCATCGGTAAAGACACTCGTCTGTAATCCTCAGGATGTTCGTGAACACGGCGACTTGAATACTTGTATACAGACGCTTTCTCCGATAATAGGTATCAGTGAAAGCGAGCTTAGAACGTATCTTACTGAAAATTCACAGTATAGGATAATTAAAAAACGTTTGTCTGCAGAGGAAAGCAATGCAATAGACGAGCTGCTGAACCCGGAATATGAAGAGGAAACATCGGATGCCGCAAAGGCGGCGAACGCTGAAAAGCGTGAGCTCAAGGAAAAGCTTTCAGGCATATATTTTGAAAATGATTCGAAACGTTATTATCCGTATAATGTTGCGTCTCATGTGCTTGGTTTTACCGGATATGATAACAACGGAATACAGGGTATAGAGTTTAGGTTCAATGACTATTTGACCGGTGTTAACGGATCAGTGTCCCAGAACAGGAACGCTGGAGGAACAACACTTGAGGAACAGGAGGCTGAATACCTTGACGCCGCAGAGGATGGCTGTGATGTGACATTAACGATAGATGAAACGATACAGCATTTTCTTGAAAAACACCTTGAAGAGGCCGTTCAGAAGAATGAGCTTAAGGAGGGAGCTGCAGGTATAGTTATGAATCCGAAAACAGGAGAGATCCTGGCTATAGCTACAAAGCCTGATTACGACTGCAACAATCCTTATGACTTGACGCAGTTCCTTGAGTATGCATATGAATTTGAGCCGGTATATGAGGATGAAGAACCGGATCCGAGCGAAGATCCTGAATCTACACCGACGCCTCGTCCTACGGAGGATCCGGAAAATCCGTCCGATGAATTCGTTTCGCAGGCGCGCTCGAAAATGTGGAGGGATAAAGCGGTATCAGACACTTACGAACCTGGTTCAACATTTAAGATATTGACAGCGGCGATGGCGCTTGAAGAGAATATAGTAAATGAAGACTCTACATTCTATTGCCCCGGCTACAAGATAGTAGCTGACAGAAAGATAGGCTGCTCAAATACGAGCGGACACGGCGCGCAGAATTTCGTCGAAGGCGTTAAAAATTCATGTAACCCTGTATTTATGGAGGTAGGTCTTGCAATAGGTCAGACAACATTCATGGAGTATTTCAGGGCGTTTGGTCTGACGGAAAAGACCGGTGTTGATCTCGGAGGAGAATCAACGAGCATTTATTACGATACGATGAATGAAGTTGACCTTGCGACATCATCGTTCGGCCAGGGCTTCCAGATAACACCGATACAGATGATAACAGCCGTATCGTCTGTAATAAACGGCGGAGAGAGAATGAAGCCGCTCATAGTGAGTGAGATCACCGATGAAAACGGAGTGGTGAAGAGCTATGAGCCGGAGGTAGTAAACAGAGTTATATCAGAGAGCACTTCAGAGCGAATGAGAACCATACTGGAGCAAGTAGTCGCGGATCCTGACGCATCAGGTAAGAACGCATATGTAAAGGGATACCGTATAGGCGGAAAGACCGGTACGAGTGAAAAACAGCCTCGCGGAAGCGATAAACGTATCGCATCCTTCATCGGTTTCGCGCCTGCAAACGACCCGGAGCTTATATGTCTTGTGATGCTCGATGAACCGCAGGTAGACAATAAATACGGAGGCACTATCGCGGCTCCGGTTTGCGGTGATATCCTTGCGGAATCGCTTGACTATCTTGGAGTTCCGAAGCAGTACACCGAGGAAGAGACTCCGGATAATTACATTGAGATACCTGAGTTCAGAGGAATGACGGTCGAGGCTGCCGAAAGTCAACTTTCGAACGGCGATCTCGAATATTTTGTAAGGGGAGACGGAGATACAGTTGTTGATCAGCTGCCAAGCCCCGGAGAGATGCTTGAAGAGGATTCTGTAGTGATCCTCTACACTGAGGAGAGAGATGAAGAGGATACTGTTACAGTACCGGACCTTGAAGGTACGTCGGTATCGGATGCTAAATATATTCTGAATACACGCGGACTTAATTTTGAGGTCAGCGGAGCCGGACACAGCGAGGCGTATAACGCATTTGCTGTCGATCAGACGATCGAGGCGGGAACAGAGGTAGCTCCCGGAACAGTTGTGGGAGTGGAATTCAGACAGCAGACGGTAGATTAAATGAGTATCTGCGGCAGATCTATATTGCCGCGGTGTATGCCGCGGCATTTGTTTAATGGTGTCAATGATAATTGCCTTACAGCGGAATGTTTTTCGCGGAAAAGCATAAATTACAGGGGGTGTTCACATGCTGGCAAGTGAATTGTTCGGCTCTCTTTGGAGTGCCGATATGGGAGATATAGAGATCAGTGGTATAGCATATGACTCGAGAAAGGTAAATAAAGGCAATGCGTTTGTCTGTATAAAGGGATATGAGACAGACGGACATAAATATGCCGGGGCGGCAGTACAAAACGGCGCTGCGGTAATAGTAGCAGAGGATGAAATAAATGTCGATGTGCCGGTCGTAAAAGTTCCGGATACGAGAAAGACGATAGCGGAGCTGGCATGCAGGTTTTACGGCTATCCGTCAAGAAAGCTTTTGCTTGTTGGTATAACAGGGACAAACGGTAAAACAACGACAACATATCTTATAAAGAGTATACTTGAAGAGGCCGGCAAACGTGTCGGAATAATCGGTACTAATCAAAATATTATAGGGGACAAGATCTTGCTTACCAAGAGTACTACACCCACGACCCCTAACGCGCTTGAGCTTCAGCAATTGTTCACCGAAATGGTTTACAATGGAGCGGAATATGTAGTAATGGAGGTATCCAGCCATGCGCTTGAACTCGAAAGAGTTCACGGATGTGAGTTTGCTGTTGGAGTGTTTACAAACCTTACGCAAGATCATCTTGATTTCCATAAGACTATGGAAAATTATTTTAAAGCCAAAGCAAAGCTTTTCGATATATCAAAAAAAGGTGTTGTAAATTTTGATGATGAGCATGGAAAGCGTATTTGCGAAGAAAGCGACTGCAAAGACATTCTTAAGGTCGGTCTTGGAGACGGTTGTGATCTGACAGCTGAAAATATAAGTGTATCTTCACGCGGCTCAAGCTTTGATCTTGTTTACTGCGGAAAAAAATATACTGTAAATATACAGATACCCGGAAGATTCAGCGTGTATAATGCTGTATGCGCGGCAGGCGCAGCGCTGCAGTTGGGAATAGATATGAAAACGATAATAGATGGTCTTGCGAAAGCTGTTGGAGTGGTGGGACGAGTAGAAGTGGTTCCTACCAATACAGATTATACGGTTATAATAGATTATGCGCATACGCCGGACGGATTGGAAAATATCATTAATTGCGTGAAAGGTTTTGCAGAGGGCAGAACGATCACTCTTTTCGGATGCGGCGGTGACAGAGATAATGCGAAAAGACCGATAATGGGAGAAATAGCAGGCAGACTTTCTGATTTTAGTATAATAACTTCAGATAATCCAAGGACAGAAGATCCCGAGAAGATCGTGCGCGAGATAGAAGAGGGTATGAAGCGCACTGACGGCAAATATACGGTCATAACCGATAGGCGTGAAGCTATAGCGTATGCGCTCGATAATGCAAAAGCGGGTGATGTTATAATACTTGCCGGTAAGGGTCAGGAAACATATCAGATAATAGGCAAAGAGAAACATGAGTTTAATGAGAGGATAGAGGTATATCGCCATCTTAAGGAAAAAGAAGGCAAATGAGGACTCTGAAACAATAGGGGGACTGTGTCCAAACGGACTCAGCCCCTTGTTTGTGATACGGGGTGATCTTTGATAGGATCAGGGGAGGAAAAATGCAGATACTTACGTTAAAGGATATCATAAATGCGACAGACGGAGTTGTCCAGTCAGGTAATGCGGAAAATGTAGATCTAAGCGGGATAACCACAGATTCAAGAAAAGCGAAGGCGGGGATCTTATTTGTGCCTCTTGCAGGAGAAAGATTTGATGGACATGATTTTATTGTCTCTGCTTTGGAAAGCGGTGCAGAGGCGGCAATAACACATAAGGATGTGCCGGAGATACCGGATGGAAAAGTACTCATAAGGGTGCAGGATACGAAGAAGGCTCTCGGTGACATTGCGCGATATTATAAAAGAAAGTATAAAGTCCCGACGGCTGCGGTTACAGGAAGTGTTGGGAAAACAACAACAAAAGATCTTATGAGCGCGGTGCTTTCGGAGAAATATGAGACTTTAAAAACACCCAATAATTTCAATAATGATATAGGTGTACCTTTGACGATATTTGGCCTTGAAAAGAAACATGAAGCGGCTGTGATAGAAATGGGTATGAACCATTTCGGAGAAATAGAGTATCTGGCATCCATAGCCGAGCCTGATATTGCAGTGATAACAAATATAGGAATGTCACATATAGAGAATCTGGGTTCGCAGGAAGGTATATTCAAAGCGAAGATGGAGATCGCTGAGAATTTCACGGATAAAAATACTCTCATAGTAAACGGCGATGATAAGTATCTGAAGACCGTAGATCCTGGCAAGTACAAAGTAATGAAATTTGGCTGTGACCGCGGCAATGACGTTTACGCTGAAGATATAGTAAATAAAGGGCTAAGCGGAGTGGAATTCACAGTTGTTGCCGGTGATAAAAAGATCAGAGCAGAGGTGTCTGTTCCGGGTGTTCATAATGTGTACAATGCGCTTGCGGCGGTTTGCACCGGCTTATGCTTTGGCGTCAGCCTTGACGAGTGTGCCGAGGGGCTAAAAAATTGCGAATATACGGCGTCGAGACTGGAGATCATAGAGCATAAGGGTATAGAGGTGATAAACGACTGCTATAATTCATCACCCGCTTCCGCGAGAGCGGCGTTGGATGTACAGAAGAACACAACGAAAGCAAGACGCGTGGCGATCCTGGGCGATGTGCTGGAGATGGGTGAATTTGCCGCTAAGGCGCATTATGAGATGGGTATATACGCAGCGGAATGCGGGATCGATGAGCTGGTTACAGTCGGTGCAAATGCACAGCATATAGCGGAGGGTGCTGCTGCGGCTGGAATATCCGATATAATATCGTACGCTGAAACTGATGAGGCGGTCAGGGATATAAAAAAGCTTGTACGTCCCGGAGACAGTGTGTTGGTAAAAGCATCACATGGAATGGAGTTTCATAAGATAACAGAAGCAATACAGGAAATATAATGGCTGTGGACAGTTTGTCTGTCTTGGGCTGAGATCCAGATAGGGAAAAACACATGAAGCTTTACAGTTGATGTTATAGAGTGTTTTTCTTGATATTATTGGAGGAGGAAATAATAAAATGGTAGTTGATTTTTTTAAGGCAACGCTTTTCGCTCTGGTCGTGGCATTTGCGGTCACGGCTGCGCTCGGACCCGCGTTCATTAAGTGGCTGCATAAACTCAAATACGGTCAGGAGATACGAGAGGAAGGGCCTAAATGGCATCAGAAGAAATCCGGCACACCTACTATGGGCGGCATAATGTTTATAGTGGGGATCGGTGTGGCGGTCGCGGCGGGAACAGTCGTGATGGCTTTGAACGGTACGCTTAACGGAACGGCTTGGAAAGCGGTGGTCCTTTTTGCGGTATCTCTCGGGTTCGGAGTGATAGGTTTTATTGATGATTACATAAAGGTCGTAAAGAAAAGAAACCTTGGGTTAACAGCCATTCAGAAGTTTTTACTGCAGCTCGTATTCGCGGCTATATATGTGGTTGTGATGTATTTTATGGATCTGCTTGAAACAGATATAGTTATACCATTTGTAAAGTATACTGTTACTATACCGATATGGCTGTATATTCCGTTTGTCATGTTTGTGGTGGTAGGAACAGTGAACGCGGTAAATCTGACGGATGGTCTGGACGGACTTGCATCAAGTGTTACCGTAGTTGTCGGTCTGTTTTTTGCATTGTATGCTTTCTTTAGATCTGACACATCTGAAACCGGAGTGAGTATGTATGCGATGGCGCTCGTAGGAGGACTGCTGGCGTTTTTGATATATAATAAGTATCCTGCTAAGGTATTCATGGGTGATACCGGATCTCTGTTTTTGGGAGGATCGGTCTCGCTTATGGCTGTTGACCTGAATATGCATATATATCTTATACTGGTCGGATTTGTGTATTTTGCCGAGACTCTTTCGGTCATACTTCAGACAACTTACTTTAAATATACAAAGAAAAAGTATGGTGAAGGCAGGAGGATTTTCAAGATGACTCCGATACATCACCATTTTGAGATGATGAAGTGGAAGGAAACAAAAATCGTATCGGTATTTACGCTTGTGACACTGTGCCTATGCGTAATATCATATTTCGCATAATAGAAAGGAGTTCTTGATGGCACGATCAGCATACAGCGGAGGAACGCGGCGGGTCAGAGGCACTCAGAACCGCGCGTCTGAAAATTTGCGGAAGCGTACTTCGGATCGGCATCGTATTTCAAATAATACAAAACATGCTATGGATGTCAGCACAGCGGCACGGAGAAGGACCGGAACTGCTCAGAATGCTGGCGTAGATGAACGTAGGATTCGTGAGCTAAACAAGAAGCGGACCTTGCGTCAAAAAGAGAATAATGCCGCAGCCGCAAGGGCGAATGAAAGCGTATTCAGAAAACTTAGAAAAAAGATAGTGAGAGAGGGAGATATAGATTATACTATGCTCTTTCTTATTATTATAATAGTTGCGATAGGATTGATAGTGATGCTTTCGGCATCTGCTCCTGACGGAAGCAGTGAATACGGGGATCCGTATTATTATTTTAAAAGACAGATTATATTCATAGCAATCGGATTTGTAGGAATGTTTATAATATCAAGAATAAATCTTGATAATTTTCTTCATCTGATCCCAAAGGCTTTTATAATCTGTGTTATATTGCTTATATTGGTTCTAATACCGGGTATAGGCGTGGAGGCGAACGGAGCAAGACGATGGCTGAATATACCGTTTGTTC
>CAJFNT010000035.1 GCA_904395315.1 uncultured Clostridia bacterium | reverse complement strand
TTCTACGAAAATCTCCACCGCTCCACCTTGACAAAGGAGACATGACCATCTTTTGGAATATGTCACACATCATTGACTTCTACACACAGTCTGATCATATAAAACAACAAAAACCGCTTGACATAAGCGGTTTAAAATGCTATAATAAGTATAGAAAAAGGGCAGATCGTTAGACGGTCAGCCGAATCAGGTTAATTTGATAACCGCTCCGGTCTGAGCAAATTTGGAGCGGTTATTTTATTGCAGTTATCTTGCCGACACGGCGAAGATGGCTGACAATAATATGGAACGTCAAGTATAATGTCGAAAAAAGCATCACAGTGCCTCCGGTTGCACCGTGATGCCCTTATTGTTATTTCTTTTTCTTTGCCGATTCTTTTGCGCGAAGATCTGTTTTCAGTATCCTTTTTCTCATCCTCAAATGATGCGGAGTTACCTCAAGCAATTCATCATCAGCAATAAAATCAAGACACTGCTCAAGACTCATATCCTTTGGCGGAACAAGCTTCAACGCCTCATCCGAACCGGACGCTCTCGTGTTCGTCGCATGCTTTTTCTTACATACGTTTATCGTTATATCCTCGTTTCTCGCATTCTCGCCAACTATCATTCCCTCATACACCTTGACTCCCGGGCCAACAAAAAGGGTACCGCGGTCCTGCGCGTTATACAGTCCATAGGTGATAGTCTCGCCGTCCTCCCATGCGATTATAGCGCCGCGGTTTCTCGTATTGAATTCGCCCTTATAAGGCTCGTAGCTTTCAAGTATACTGTTTACTATAGCCGTTCCCTTTGTCGCAGTAAGTATCTCGCTTCTGAAGCCTATAAGTCCTCTTGACGGGATCAGGAATTCAAGTCTTACATAATTCTGGGTAGTAGGCGTCATGTTCGTCATATTTCCCATACGGTTTATTACCTGATCCATCACCGCTCCGGTATATTCCTCCGGTATATCAACGGTAAGTCTCTCGATCGGCTCACATTTCACCCCATCGATCTCCTTGTATATAACAACAGGATTCGACACCTGGAACTCATATCCCTCGCGGCGCATATTCTCTATCAGGACCGAAAGATGAAGCTCGCCGCGTCCCGAGACCTTAAATGCCTCGGTCGTATCCGTATCCTCAACTCTAAGGCTGACATTTGAATCAAGCTCTTTATAAAGCCTGTCACGCAGCTGACGCGAAGTAACGAATTTTCCGTCCTGACCTGCAAACGGGCTGTCATTGACACTGAACGTCATAGACAAAACGGGGTCGTCTATCTTCACGAACGGCAGCGGATCGGGATTTGCGCTGTCACAAACAGTCTCTCCTATATTTATATCAGAGATCCCCGAGATAGCGACCACGTCACCTGTGCCTACCTCCTCAGCCGTAGCCTTCACCAGTCCTTCAAAAGTGTACAGCTTTGTCGCCTTTGCGTGTCCCACCTTGCCGTCCGCACGGCATATGGCAAGCGGCATACCCGTCTTTATCGAGCCGCGCTGTATTTTTCCCACAGCTATCCTGCCCGTGTAATCATCATAGTCGATATTCGAAACGAGCATTTGGAACGGACCGTCCTCTTCCCCATCCGGACATGGTATCTCTCTTACGATAAGCTCAAAAAGCTCCCTAAGATCATCCGCCTGCTTTTCCGGGCTGTATTCGGCAGTCGCCCACCCGTCACGGCCTGACGCGAATATGACCGGAGTGTCAAGCTGCTCCTCGCTCGCTCCGAGATCTATAAACAGTTCAAGGACCTCATCGACCACCTCGTAAGGTCTCGCATTCGGTCTGTCTACCTTATTCACGACGATTATAGGCCTCAGATCAAGAGCCAGCGCTTTTGAAAGCACAAATCTGGTCTGCGGCATACATCCCTCAAACGCGTCGACAAGCAGCAGAACACCGTCAACCATCTCAAGTCCGCGCTCTACCTCTCCGCCAAAATCCGCATGTCCCGGGGTATCGATTATATTTATCTTTACACCGTTATAATAAAGCGATGTATTCTTTGCAAGTATAGTTATTCCTCTTTCACGCTCAAGATCATTCGAATCCATCACGCGTTCGTCAACGACTTCATTTTCTCTGAATGTTCCGCTCTGTGCAAGCATAGCGTCGACCAGTGTCGTTTTACCGTGGTCAACGTGAGCTATAATAGCAATATTTCGTATATTTTCTCTCTTTATCATCTTATTGTCCTTCCAATCATTTGCGTAGTCCTACATATTATATACCTAAAACCGTATTTTGAAAAGTAGCTGATAAAAAAAACAGAGATTTTCACAAAAGCCGAGTATATTTTCATTTGTATATTGTAGAAATTTAAGTGTACAAAACGATCCTCGGCCTAAACTATATCAGCTCACGCCGTCAAATTTCTCTTATGACACAATAAAGTTTTATGAATCATTCAGTCAAAACTACTATAAGAAACTTCATATTACCATCCTCTCTCTGTCAAAATTAGATATACCAACTCTCCACAGTGTAAACGTTATAGGAGCTTTTCTTCCTATATTTATACTATTATTCTTCCTTTTTGTCAACACTTTTATGAAGTATAATTCTTATAAGCAACGAAAAGAGGAACTATCATGTTTATTTTTGACCGCAGAAAAATAGGTAACACGCTTCTCGCTTTGAGAAAAAAAAACAGGATTCACTCAATCCGAGCTTGCAGAATCTGCCGGTCTGTCTGACAGAACATATGCCGATATTGAAAGAGGCACAGCAAACATGAGGATCGAGACCTTTCTTCACATCTGCCGCACATTAAACGTAACTCCGAACGACATTCCGGTCGAGGATAATCTCTCTGCATCACAAGATCAGAACGATATTTGGGAATTGCTGAACAAATGTCCCGCAAAAGAGAAAGAAACAGCTCTACGACTTCTTACAGTATATTTAAAGTCGATTTCATGAAATGCTTCTAAAAAACTGACTGTAACAGCAGCACTCCATTACAAAAAGAGCCCGGCATATACCGCCGGGCTTAATATTATCCGTATTTATTATCAGAAAGTGATAGTAAATGCTGCAACCTGACTGCCGCTGCTCTGGGCATCCCGTACAAGACCGTTCATTTCATCTTGCGCATTTGAAAAATTTGTTGGCTCGCCGATCGTGCTTCCTGTTGTTGCAACATTTTCTGACTCAAACATTGAAATGCTCATCATAGGCTTCTCATATTTCATAATTCTCTCTACCTCCATTATTCAACCGTTATCTTAACACTGTCAAGCTTTTCAGATGCTCTGTTCACAACAACATATACTAAAACATCTCCGGTAGTAGTTATTGTTGTAACATCCTTTGTGTCCGATGCCGGTTTTTCAATATCCTTTGCCTTTACAGTAGCTGTCATGGAACTATACGAAGTTCCTGTGCCCTCTACAGTTGCACTCCATATCGAAGCGCCGTTTTCCGCATCCGCTAATCCCTGATCATTGAAATCTTTCACCAACTTCGCTTCAGTCTCACCAGGAAGTGTCGGCTCCGGATCTTCTATATCACCTGTTCTTACCGCAAGAACATAGTCTACCCAAGTCTGTCCACTGTCACCCTGAATAATGACTTTATCTCCGGCTTTCAATTCTACTTTTGTATCTGTAATTGTACCACCGCTCTTTATTGAATTAGAACTAGTCCCTTTAACATCATGCGTTGCTATAAAATTCTCTTCAGCTACAGAATTTTTATATAAGCTATAAACACTACTACTGGAGGTATTTCTGCAACATGCCGCTACTGTTATACTATAGATGCCATCTTCTGTAACAGTAAACGCCTCTGCTCCGCCATCTAATGCTCTTGATGCTGTACCTCCCGAATAATTACCGCTTGTATTTTGTGCGCCACCCAAGACTTCATGCTCTACAAAATATGCGGTTCCAGTTTCTTGTGCTTTATATACAGCATCTACCGACGACTCCTCTGAAGACAACTCCACTGAAGGCATATAACTTTCCAATACTGATTCGTACAAAGCTCCGTCCTTTACTATGTATCTCGGTATATTGTAGATATATGTGTTACCCAAAGGAATATCTGACAATGCAATTTCACTGGCCGCCTGTAATACATTGCTCGCATCATCAATGTAATTTATAGTGAGTTTTGTAGCTGCCGGTGCTAAAGTTGCAATAGTTTCAGCTGTTGAATCAAATTTACTAACATCCGATCCATTTTCAAGTGTCGATACCGCAAATTGATTTATATCGTAATTTGCTGCTGTGCCCGTTGCTGTAACATCTCCTACAGTCATAGTTACATTAGCTTCTTCTCCATCATAAACCGCAGTTACTGTCAAATCATACCATGTACCATCTGTAATTTCCACAGTCTTGTTTTCACCATTACCCGCTTTGATTGTAAGTGTGTTTGTATCATCGTTATAACTAAATTGTGCTACACTACTCAATCCGCGATGCGATCCACCTCCGCTTTTAAATGCGGCTCCTATGTACTCAACAATATTGCTGCCGCTTCCATCTGTAAAGCGAATCTTCTGCGTAGCAACCCTTGTTCCTTGACTTCTGGTCGCCGCACTGGCTGCACCTCCATTCGTGCTCCCAATGTGCACACTACCGTTATACACTCCGGAATGACTCGCTCCCGCGGTTACTTGCACGGTTGTATACTCTAATTCTCCATCCACTCCGTTTGTAACGCTACCTACCACTCTATCAGCTGCAGGTTTTGTTACACTCCACGCCCCCAGAGTGTCATACACTTTAACCTCTGCCGCACTGGCTGTCACAGCCATCCCTGCGAATGCGCCTGCCGCTATTGTCAACGCCGCTATGGAGCTGACTATCCTTCTTGTTCTCATAAAAAACTCTCTCCTCTCAGAATTTTTATTCCTGATCTATCTCCTTTCGTTATTTGAACATTATTATTCGATGTACATGATATACACTCTCTCTAAATTCTTGTGCTAAAATATGTACATTATATAAATCTACTGTCAAATAACTTCTGCAATACTATTTTACCTCTTTTTGGTCTCGCTTGTCAATCAGTTGAATTAACAAATTTTTCACAAATATTTATACATATTGCACAATTTATTTATAATTTATTATATAATTAATATTATATGAGCTATTTTATGTACATTGTATTATAAACGGACTAGACATATTAATATCAAAACTGCCACCGAAAAAAAGCGCCTGTGCCTTTTTACAACGGCATCAAGCGCTTTATCTCTACAGCTTATTATCGACTTGTTTCCCAATGTTTATTATACCATTCAGTTCTTCGTGTATCTTTCCGTTAGACGCGACTATATCCGATGGGAAACTATAGCTTGGCTCTCCGCCGCTTACTGTCATAACACACCCGCCTGCCTCCCGCAGAATGACTATCCCGGCAGCATAATCCCATGGCTTGAGCCTGCGCTCAAAATAGCCGTCTATCCTGCCGCAGGCTGTATAGCACAGATCCATTGCAGCGCTGCCGCAGCGGCGTATATCCTCGGCAGAAATAAATATCCTTTTTATGATATCAAAGTTTTCATCGGCAAGTTCTTTGTAGTACGGAGAAGTTCCGATACTTATAAGCGACCTTTCCATACTGTCCGCATCCGAAACATGTATCCTCTCACTGTTCAAAAATGCTCCCTTGCCTTTTTCCGCGCAAAACAGCTCGTCCGTAAAAGGATCATATACCACTCCAAGCACCGGCTCTCCATTTTCGACCAACCCAAGAGACACCGCGCTCATCTTATAATCATGGATAAGATTTGTTGTTCCGTCTATAGGATCAAGTATCCACACTTTGCCGCGCGGGTCTATCGTCGAATTATCTTTTTCCTCGCTCATAAACTGGATATCCGGATACAAAGTTTTCAATCTCGGGCGCAGAAATTCCTGTATTCCCGTATCGACTTTTGTCACAAAATCCGCAGTCCCTTTAATGGTTATATCCTGTGCCGAACCGCTGTCGAGCGCTATCCGCTTCGTTTCTTTTATAAGCTCAATAAGTTCTTCCATGATCATTCATCCTCCGTGTGCCTTTTATCTCATTCGGGATAAACAAATTTATACGTTTCACGCATATCATAATATCCCATAAAATCCCTGCGCACTTCACCGTCCACAGTAAATCTGACAAACCGTATACCTTTTATGCTCGTGAGAGTGTCCACTATTTGATATATGAACAATTTTTCAATATCTCTGCTGTACGGCAATCCTTCCGCGATATATGACTTGATATCCACATAAACAGTATTGCCGTCCACGCGCGTTGAAATACAGTCTTCTTCTTTCGGTATAAGCCTTCTTATCTTATCATTATCGTCTCTTCCCTCGATCAGCTTTTCGGTCACCGCCGCCGCCATATGCTCCGCATCGGCATCCGGTATCTCATCATCATATGGAAGAAGACGGTTCATCTCAGCATCTACGTAATATATAGTAGCCGGCGTTTTGATGACCTCGTCCGATCTTGCACACGCGACCGCAAAAGCCGCGGCTCCTGTAATAATGATAAGCAGAAATAAAAAGCGCTTCAAATCCCGTCCCTCCGTATACACACTTTTGAACAGACAAACACCTGCCCATTATATATGTATATTTAAGAGCCGGTCAAAATATTACTTTTGTTTTTCCTGCTCCTGCGCGGCCTTTACAGCCTTTGCGAACTGATCCGGGCACGATGTTCCCCTTCCTCCGCAGTTTATACCTTCAAGCCTCTTTATCACTTCATCCGCATCCATTCCCTCGCAAAGAGCTGCAACTCCCTGTGTGTTTCCGCTGCATCCTCTGGTAAATTCAATATTTTTTACAATATTATTCTCCAAGTCAAATTCTATCCTTGCCGAACATACTCCTCTCGGTGTAAAAGCGTATCTCATAAAATCATTCCTCCATTGTAAATCCAGATTGGGTCTAATCCCAATATATTATATACCAAAAACTTAATATTTTCAAGAAAAAACTCAACAATTTATATTGACTATCACTGAAAATAATTATATAATATATTTAGCAATATCGGAATGCCTCAACCCGGGTTTGCGGCATCCCAAAAAATTACAGGAGGATTTCAAAATGAAATTATTTATTGACACCGCCAACGTTGACGAGATAAGAAAAGCCAACGATATGGGAATTATCTGCGGCGTAACCACAAATCCATCGCTGATAGCAAAAGAAGGAAGGGTTTTCGAAGAGGTCGTTAAAGAGATAACCGAGATCGTTGACGGTCCTATAAGCGCGGAAGTGACCGCAATGGATGCTCCGACAATGGTCGAGCAGGCTATCCCGCTTTCAAAGATCCATCCGAACATCGTTATAAAGATCCCGATGTGCGAGGAGGGTCTCAAAGCTTGTAAAAAGCTTACGGAGATGGGCATAAAGACAAATGTTACTCTCGTGTTCTCGGCGGCACAGGCACTTCTTGCCGCGCGCGCAGGCGCTACATACGTAAGCCCGTTCCTCGGCAGACTTGACGACATAGGCATGAACGGAATGAATCTGATAGAAGAGATAGTTACCATCTTTGAGAATCATGCGATCGATACAGAGATAATCGCAGCTTCGATAAGACACCCGATCCATGTTGTTGACGCGGCTATGGCAGGCTCAAATATCGCTACAGTTCCATACAAGGTACTTATGCAGATGCTCCATCATCCGCTTACGGATTCGGGAATAGAAAGATTCCTAAAAGATTGGGAAACAGTTCCGAAGAACTGAGTTATTAAGGCATGCGGAAGCAGCTTTGCTTCCGTATGCCTTTTATTATAACAGGAGGTTCAATTATATGAAAAAAAAGATCTTTTACCGCCGCAGTCACCGCATTCATGCTGCTTGCCTACTGCATAAACATTGCGCCGGCCGCGGCAGCTCCCACAGGCAGCGGCACAGAGCTTGATCCTTTTCTTATCACAAGCGAAAACGATCTCCGGCTTATAACAGGCGCATCGGACGCATGTTGGAGATTTGAAAATGACATAGCTCTTACACAAAATTTCTCTTTGGCTGAATTCAGCGGCACACTCGACGGCAACGGTCATAAGATAAGTAACATAAGCCTGAGCAGCAGTGAAGGCTATAGTGAAAACGAAGCGGCATTTATACTTGAGAACACAGGTACAATAAAAAATCTTCATGTGGAAGGCACCGCAAACTACGACTCAAGCAATCCCGGAGGCTCGATATTCGTCTATGAAAACAGCGGCACAATAGAGGGATGTTCGGTAAAAGGAAGAATGAATGTGACTCTTTTGAACACCCATTCTCAAAACGGCTCAAACGCCGGAGCATTCACAGCGCACAATCAGGCCGGAGGGGTCATACGAAACTGTTATTCACGTGTGTATATGCACCTCACGGTAAGCGGCGGAAGCACTTCGAAAATAGCAGGCACCTCCGGATTTGTCAACGAAAACAACGGATATATAGAAAACTGCTATGCCGCAACCTACGGCAGAACCTCAAGCATCCCATACAGCGGCTTCAGAACAAACTCTGATGACGGCACGTTTTCAAGCTGCTATTATGACAATGATCTTCCCGGTATAAACGAGCGTGACACCGACTCCTTCTATAACGTCTTCCCTCTCACCACAGAGGCTATGAAATGGAGCGGAAGCTACTCCGGATGGGATTTCGGCGGCACATGGGCGATCGACGAGAACATAAACGACGGCTATCCGTATCTTCAAAACGAAAAAAGCCTGAATATAACTGTTACAGGTCTGAAACTTGACAGAACTGAAGCATCCCTGCCGTCAGGATCACAGCTCACTCTCACTCCGATATTCACGCCGGAAAACGCTTCCGACCAATCGGTAAGCTGGTCCACATCGAGCAGATATGTTGCGACCGTGACCGACGGCGTTGTCACAGCTGTCGCACCCGGCACTGCAGTGATAACCGCAGCCACTAATGACGGGATATACAGCGACTCATGCACCGTAACGGTATACGAACCGGAGCCGCTTGATTATGCCGTAAATTCGTTAACTGTAACAGAAGGAAGCGGCAAGCTGCGCGCCGAAGTAAGTGTCACCAAAAACTCCGATACCAAGGACGGTGTGGTGATAATCGGACTCTATGACAGCACCGGCGCACTATCGGACTACATATTCATAGACGGCGATCTTGACCAAGGCAAAACTTACACCTTAGGCGGCACGCTCCCATCAGTCCCCGGAGGTACCGTCAAAGCATTCGTATGGGACAGCCTCGATTCAATGCAGCCGATAAGCAACAGCGCGGAGCGAAAGCTTTGACACCTCCAAGCGCTGCCGGATCAATGCGGCAGCTCGTTTTTACTCGCATCCGACGCAAAATACAATAAAACACTTGCAAAACATAAAAATTTATAGTATAATGATAAGGTGATACTTAAAACAATTGGCAGGTGATCGATTTGAAAGGCGCGATTTTTGATGTTGACGGGACCATATTGGATTCAATGTCATTATGGTACGATATTACCGTTGATTATTTTAAGGAACACGGCGCAGCTCTTTCAAATGAAGAAGCCGACAAGATACAGGGAATGACACTTGAAGAAAGCATTCCATATATACATGATGTATATCTGCCTCATTTGAGCGCAGAACAGATCATAAGCGGATTCAAAGCAAAAATGGAATATGCCTATAGGTATACGATCCGGCCCAAGGAAGGAGTATGCGAATATATACGTCTCCTGCATGACAGCGGATCCAAGATAGCGGTTGCAACATCGGGCTTTGAAGAACTCTGCCAAGCTGCATTTCATCGGATAGGGATCTTTGACTATATTGACGCATATGCCTATTCGAGCGAAGTGGGATGCAGTAAAGAACGTCCTGACATATACATTTTAGCCGCAAAACGTCTTTGCCTAATGCCTGCGGACTGCGAGGTATATGAGGATATAATAACCGGTATCATGAGCGCAAGATCAGTCGGCTTCACCGTTACAGCGGTATCCGACAAGACAAACGCGCGCGATAAAGACAGGCTCATACGGTACTCTGACCGCTATATTACGGGGTGGACAGAGCTGCTGAGCAAAAATACAAACGGACGCGGCTGATGCAAGCAGCCGCGTCCGTTCTTTTAATTTATTATTTTTAATTCCACATATAATCATTTATTCCGTCAGCTATAGCCTTTCCTATAGCGTCGCTCTCTGAATTCAATATGTTAAGATCCGACGAATCAAAAAAGCCTATCTCCATATAGCCCGCCGGTACAGGGCACTTATTAAACAAGATCATATATCCCTGTCCGCTTATCTTGCCCCCCGCATACTCTGAAAGCGATGTCTGCGCAACTATCCTGTCATTTATACATTCGCCAAGATAATTACTGTCTTGAGTAAATGAAGTCTTTATCCATTTTTGCGTATAACGTCCCCCGGCCTCGATATATGCCGAGCCTCTGCCGCCTCCGGCATTTGAATGGATGCAGACATAACATGAGGCATCAGGTTCCGCAGTCAGATCATTATTGGGATAACAATAAGAGACTCTCTGCTTGAACGACGGATTCTCGTTATTTGTCGTTCTGGTCATACGCACATTATATCCCATTCCTTCAAGGGCCGTCTTTGCTGCCAATGCGTTTCGCAAGTCTATCTCAGGCTCCGTATCTCTGTCCCCGTTTCCTATCGGATACCAGCATGTGCCTTCACCGTCACATCCATGGCAGTCCTCCGATGCGCTTCCGGCTTTCCAATGCCTCCATTCTCCCCAACCGCCGTTATAATAATCATAACCCGCAGAAGTCTTTTCCGTGTCGCTCATGGTCCACGACGATTTTCCGTGACCCGGATCAAGCACGACTGTCAGCTTTGAATCAAGATCATCTTCCAACGGAACATAGTCCGTCATCGGGAGTCCGTCTATAAACGCCGCGGAATAATTTTGTTCTCCCGAATATTCCACTCTTCCCAATCGTTCAAGATCACGCAGCTTTATCATCATTCGGCCGTCTATCGAATATGATTCGATAAGCTGACCGTTAAGATATACGGATATGTCTGAATACACTATATCATATGCGCGTTTATTTGCAAGATATACGCTATGCTTTATTGAACTGTCCCTGGTTATTTCCGTGACCGAATAATCAGGCGAGATATAAAGCGCCTTCTCCTCAGGTATCCAGTCGACCTTGAAACCGTAATTACGAAGATCCTCAGCGCATATAAGCTGTCTTCCCTCTGAATGATACGCCCGTATCGGATAATTGTTTATATACGTGTCGATCCCCGAATAATATACCCTGCCCGTGCTTTCACCAACCGTATACGCCGAGGCGGCAGCTGCCGATCCTATAACCGCGGCAGCTACCGCCGCGGAGCATATTATCCTCGTTTTTATCATACAGACCCTCCCCTGTCATGTTTTTTTGTTAAAATATATTGACAAACTCCGCAAAATAATGTATAATATACATTGTTGCAGATAATGCCGATGTGGCGGAACTGGCAGACGCCCGGGACTTAAAATCCCGTGGGAAGAAATTCCCGTACCGGTTCGACCCCGGTCATCGGCACCATACCTCGGACACATGTTCCGAGGCTTTTTTATTTTTCATCACAGATCTCACTTTCAAGTAAAGAAAGATATTTCATATAACGTTCCGGCTCGTCCATTGCGGTACAGAGCGCCTCATCCGTTACCGCCGCCATAAGCAGTCTGTCTCTTTTCTCCCGAGCTGCATCGCATGAGTTCACTTTTTTACGAAATTCACACAGCGCTCCGCAAGCCTCATCATATTTTAAAATATCGCTCATCATCTTCGCACTGAGCTTCGGGTATCCGGTGCTCACAAAAGCCTTTATATTCTCACCTTCAGCGCAAGCCGGAAAAGTTATATCCTCCCCGCCGACAAGCGCTCCGTTATCCCTGGCCTCACTTTTTACGAGCTCGTCCGTTTCTCTGTCACCGGTAAGAGAAAACACTATAAAAGCGTCTTTCGCATCCCCCGGCTTATATTTTCTCTTGACAAGCTCGGTGTTAAGTTCCAAGATCGCCTCGGATACCTCCTCCGCGACCACCCTGACTCTTGCGCCGGATCTTGAAAGCGTGCGCGCCTTTACTTCAGCGCCTCTGCCGCCACCGACAATAACACAAAGCCTATCTGAAAGATCAAGTATTGCAGGACAACCGTTTCCCGCCATAAAACATACCTCCGCATCAGGTGTTTGACTATATCATGCAAGATCAATAATGTTCATTGTATTGATCTCATGAGATCTTATATAACCAATTATACCATATTATTCATAGAAAATCAATGATTTTAACAAACCGCATTTAATTATTTCAATAAACACTTGTCTTTAGTGCTCACTGTATGGTATAATCAAATAAATACTATCACTTAGGAGCGATAATAATGAACAACATCAAAGCGATAGCGGCAATGAGCGGCGGAGTGGACAGCTCTGTAACGGCATATCTCCTGCAGCAACAGGGATATTCAGTTACCGGGGTCACGCTCAGGCTCATAGGAGACAATATCGGAGCTTTAAAATGCGGAGCGTCCCAAGAAGCCGATGACGCAAAAGCCGTCTGCCGCAGACTCGGCATAGATCACTTCACAATAGATTTCCAAGACGAGTTTCGTGAAAATGTAATAGATCGGTTCTGCAATGCGTATCTTAACGGACTGACACCTAATCCATGTGTTGAATGCAATAAATATATCAAATTTGATAAAATGCTGGATTGTGTCAAAAATATGAACTGCGATATTTTTGCTACCGGACATTATGCCATAATAGAGAAAGATGGCTCCGGACGGTATCTATTGAAAAAGGCAGCAGATCTCTCAAAAGATCAAAGTTATTTTCTCTATTCTCTGTCTCAGGAACAGCTTTCAAAAGTGCGTTTCCCTCTCGGCTGTCTAACCAAGACAGAAGTAAGAGAGATCGCGGCAGAACAGGGCTTTACTAACGCAGCGAAAAAAGACAGTCAGGACATATGCTTTATCCCCAACGGCGATTTTGCAGGATTTATAAAGCAATATAAAGGACTTGGACCGTCTTCAGGCAAATTTATAGATAAAGACGGAAACATTTTAGGCTGTCACGATGGAGCATATATGTTTACGATAGGTCAACGCAAGGGATTGGGAATAGCTCTCGGGAAACCAGCGTATGTACTTTCCACCGACATAGCCGCAAACACGGTAACGCTCGGAGAAAACGATGAGCTTTTCAAGCGCCGTCTTGAGGCAAATGAAATAAATCTCATTGCGGCCGACCGGATAGATTCACCCATTCGCGTTTCGGCAAAGATACGATACAGTCACAGGACCGCATCCGCAACGGCTGTACAGACCGATGATGATAAGCTCATTGTCGAATTCGACGAGCCTCAGCGCGCGATAACCCCCGGACAGAGCGTAGTGCTTTATGACGGTGATCTCGTCATTGGCGGCGGGAAGGTAAAATGCGCGCTCGACTAAAAAACTGTTGACATCCATACAAAACAGGTGTATAATACAACCATTGAACATTTAAAATCAAGTGCAAAAAGGTGCCTGTACGGCAATAATGCCGGTTACAGGATAATAGGGAAAAGGGTGAAACCCCCTTGCGGTCCCGCCACCGTGATGGTGAGGCAGGCTTATATATGTCACTGGGATACCGGGAAGACGAGCCGAAGCCGATGAACCTAAGCCGGGAGACCTGCCTTTTTGCAAGACAATGCACAGGTTACGAACGATGACCATTGCATTATAAGTCTCAAGAATTGTTTTTTGAGGCTTGTTTTGCTATGCCGATTCGGGAGTTTCCGAATACGGTATTTTTTTATGGAGAAAATGAAACACAAACATCACAATATATACTATATAGATACTATAGCTTATAATTCAAAAATGAGAGATTGGAGTCCCGGATTCAAAATAATACTTGCATTGCTCTCGCTTGCGTCATGTATAATTTCAAAAAACATATCGGCGCCGATCTTTATCATTATCACAATGGCCGCGCTAAGCATATGTATCGGAAAAACTGATCCGCGATATTATTTTAAACTTATGACGCTCCCATTCGCATTTATAATTTGCGGAACAGCAGCTATAGCAGTCGGTTTTTCGGCGGAACAATTCGGGCAATATATGCTTGATCTAAACTTCTTTTTCATATATACAACAGATACCGCCATGTCCGAAGCATTAAAAACAGCGCTGAAGGCGCTTGGGGCTGTAAGCTCCCTTTATATGCTGACACTATCGACCCCAATAAGCGAAACGATGGCAGCAATGCGAAAGCTCCATATCCCCAAGCTTATTATCGAGCTGATGAACATGATATACAGATTTATATTTATTCTCGCACGGGTACATCACGGGTTTATGACTTCTGCAAAATCAAGACTGGGGTATTACGGTACACGTACCTCGCTCCGCACCTTTGGGATCGTAGCAGCCAATCTTTTTATAGTTTCATTAAAAAAAGCGGGAACATATTACGACGCGCTGGAATCGCGCTGCTATACCGGGGAACTCCTGTTCCTGACGATCGAAAAACCTGTAAAGAAAAAGCAGATCATTTTTGCAATAATATATTTTATGTGTGTAGTCACGCTAATATTTTTTAAGATATGATAAGATATGATTAGATAATTGCGAAACATCCGTTTCACGATAGCCTGAAAGACATGCTCATAGAGAGGTATATACATGGAGACAATATTAAGTATTAAAAATTTAAATTACAGTTATAACGAAGGACGAAATGTTTTAAAGAACATAGATCTTGATGTGCACCGCGGCGAGCGGATCGCTGTGATCGGCTCTAACGGAGCAGGAAAATCCACTTTCTTTTTGACGCTGAACGGTGTTTTGATCCCCAACAGCGGTGAGATATTCCTTCAAGGCGACCTCATTGATAAAAAGAACATTATCAATTTACGAAAAAATGTAGGCATAGTATTTCAAGATCCGGATGATCAGATAATAGCGTCTACAGTTCTCGCAGAAGTCTCTTTTGGGCCCATGAATCTAAAGCTTTCCGAAGACGAAGTAAGATCCAGAACAGTGGAAGCTATGAAATATATGAACATCACTCACCTTAAAGACCGCCCGCCGCACTATCTCAGCGGCGGTGAAAAAAAATGCGTAAGCATTGCTGATATAATAGCTATGGGTCCGCAAGTAATTATATTCGATGAGCCCACCGTAGGACTTGATCCTGTAAACACATATGCGCTTGAAAATGTTCTTGACAGACTAAGCAGAGACGGAAAAACGATCCTCCTGTCGACCCATGATGTCGATTTTGCATACAGATGGGCAGACAGAGCGGTAGTCTTCAGTCACGGCGAAATAATAGCGGATGGCAGACCGACAGATATATTCAAAAACATCGATATAATAAAAAGGGCAAATCTCCGCAGTCCTGTTATATTGGATATTTATAATGCTCTCTGCGAGAAAAAGTTAGTCACTGACGATATATATCCGAGATCCGCTGACGAATTGATAAAACTTATCGAAGCTATATAGACGATCGTGTCAAACTTTTCAGATCTACATATGTCATATGGATCGCTAAACATGTGTTTTGTGATCACTAAATAAATTTCTAAAGGAGGAGTTCAAATGACTCACAAACAGAAAAAGGCAGTGTCTGCCACCGTCGGATTCGCAGCGTTTACGGGCATCGCGGCAAACGCCGGAGCAATGCACATCATGGAGGGCTATCTTCCTGCTCAATACTGTATAGGATGGAGCATACTATGTCTGCCGTTCTTGACAGCAGGTTTCTTTTCTATCAAAAATACCATCTCCCAAAGCAGACGATCCACGACTGTGCTGGCTATGGCCGGAGCATTCATTTTTGTACTTTCATCGCTTAAGATCCCATCCGTCACAGGCAGCTGCTCCCACATGACCGGTACCGATCTCGGAGCTATACTGTTTGGTCCATGCACAACAAGCATTTTGGGTATCATAGTATTGCTCTTTCAAGCTCTGCTTCTTGCTCACGGCGGACTTACAACGCTTGGGGCAAACACGTTCTCAATGGCAATAGCAGGTCCGCTTGTGACATGGGGACTGTATAAGCTGCTCCCCAAATTAAAAATAAACAGACTTGTCAGCATATTTATCGCGTCATTCATGGGCGATCTCCTTACATACTGTGTAACAAGCTTGCAGCTCGCACTGGCATATCCTTCGGAAATCGGCGGTATCGGTCCCTCTATCCTTAAGTTTCTCGGTGTATTCGCTCCAACACAGCTGCCGCTTGCCATACTTGAAGGGATACTTACGGTGCTTATCATAATGGCTCTTGAGAGCTATGCCAAACGTGAGCTCTCATCGATAAGATATTTTAAGGAGGCGAAATAAATGAAGAAAAGATCATTAACAGTAATTATTCTTATCATCATTTCAGCATTCATAGCTCTCGTTCCGCTATTCACACAAAAAGGCTCCGAATTCGGCGGTTCCGATGACGCGGGAAGTGAAATGATCTCTGAAATAACAGGCGAAGAAACCGATCCTTGGTTTTCACCGGTGCTCGAAACGATGATAGGAGGCGAGCTCCCCGGCGAAGTGGAAAGCTTATTCTTCTGTATACAGACAGGCATAGGAGTTGGCATAATAGCATTTTTCATGGGAAGGTTCGTGGAACGAAAAAAGCATGAGAACGAAAAATAGATCCATGTATTGCACCTCAATATTGAGCAAGTCACACTACCGCAAACTCAATTATATTGATTTATTATAGAGTCTGACGATTTAAAAAGGTGTATCCTGCAAATACCGCGGTATTCGCAGGATACACCTTTTTATCATTCTGCCATTTTGAGCATAAGCTCATATATCCGCTCAAGCGCGTCGGTCTTGGCTATCTTTTTAAGATTTTCCGCCATCTCGGCAAGCTTTGCCTTGTCATTAAGCAGTGATGTGATCTTTTCATACAAAAGCTCAGGTGTGAGCTCCGCCTCTGTTATCACTTCCGCCGCGCCATTCTTTTCAAACTCACGCGCATTCTGCTCCTGATGATTTCTTACCACATTTGGCGACGGTATAAGTATTGACGGCTTCGCAAGAGCGGCTATCTCCGATACTGTTATTGCGCCCGATCTTGAGACAACTATATCCGCGGCCGCCATAACGTCAGCCATATTGTTTATATACGGTGTTATCTTTATATTTTTATCTGACGGCTTTATCCCCGCCTCATGAGCCGCGGTAAGAACTTTGTCAAAGTTTCTTTCGCCTGTTCCGAACAACAGCTGCGCTTCGCCATTCTCCTTGAACTTCGGAAGCATTTTAACAACTGTTTCATTTATCCTGTCTGCTCCGAGACTTCCTCCGAATATCAATACAAACGGTCCTTTTATACCGAGAGTTTTCCGAGCCGTTTTTTTATCGGCATTCAAGATCTCCGTCCTTATCGGGTTTCCGGTAACAACACATTTGCTCTTATTCTTTAGAAATTGTTCCGTCTCATCAAAACTCACCGCAACGTAATCCACATATTTTTCTGAACCGCGAACCGTAAGTCCCGGATAGACATTCTGCTCATGTATCAGAGCGCTCACGCCCTCTTTATGCGCTGCCATTGCCACAGGCCCGCTTACATATCCTCCCGTGCATACAATGCAATCCGGCTTAAACTCCCGAATGATCTCCCTGCAGCGCTTTCTTGCTTCCGTAAGCTTTTTAAGGACCTTTACATTTCGCATCAGATGCTTTCTGTCAAAGCCTTCAATATCTATAAATTCTATCTTATATCCGGCCCTCGGCACAAGATTTTTTTCAAGTCCCTTTCTCGTTCCTATAAACAATGCTTCAAAATCCTTGTCTACCGATCTGGCATAGTCTGCTATCGATATAGCCGGATTTATATGACCGCCGGTTCCGCCACCGGCAAATATAACTTTCACTCCACGCACCTCATTTCTTTACAGATTTTCTCGACACATTCAAAAGTATCCCCATCTCAAGCAACAAAGTCAATATCGAGGTACCGCCGTAGCTAAAGAACGGGAGAGATATACCTGTATTCGGTATAATAGAAACGGCAACACCCATATTCAAAAATGTCTGTATGCCAAGCTGTGATGCTATTCCTATGCATGTCAGCGTTGACCAAACATCCGGAGCATTTATCGCTATACGCATTGCGCGTATAAACAGAGCTGCGAACAGCAATATTATAACAGCCGCCCCGAAAAATCCGAGTTCTTCACATATTATCGCAAATATAAAGTCATTGTACGGTTCAGGCAAGTTTGAATATTTCTGAACGCTTTGCCCCAGACCCAGACCGAACAGCCTTCCTGAACCAATAGCGTATATACTCTGCGATATCTGATATCCTGTACCCTGCGCATCCGCAAACGGATCAAAAAGCGATGTCACTCGCGCCATACGTGTCGGGTCAAACTGGAGATATATAAATGTGAGTACCGCCAATGCTCCAACACTTATAAGAACCGGCTTTATAGGGGTTCCGCCGGCGATCATTACACAGCCCGCTATGCCCACAATAACTATAGTACCGCTAAGATGAGTTTCCAACATCAAAAGCAAGGCGACAATACCTATTATCCCTAAACAGAACAAATGACTTTTGAGCTTTTTGAGATCTATAACCTCCATCTTCACAAGATATGCTATATACAT
>CAJFNT010000034.1 GCA_904395315.1 uncultured Clostridia bacterium | reverse complement strand
TATATGGACGGGGCATGTGTAAAAACCGCGTTCAGCCTGAGCTTCGGCGGAAGGCTACGGTTCGTTATAGGAGCGCCCGAGGGCGACAGCGGACTGATGATAAGGGACAGAAAATATACGATAGTTTTCCGGAAGCTTTGTGATACCAAGGATATATCCGTAACGGAGAACGGACGGGAAAAGGAGTTTGAGAGCTATTATAAGGACGGCTCTCTGTATGTGGAGCTGAGCTCAGTGAACGGCGAGACGGTCATAGATGCGGCGGCGCGTGTCTCGGAGAACACGGTGAGCGGGGACGTTTTCGGTATACTGCTCCGAGCACAGTGGACGAACGCGCTCAAGGAGACGGTATATAACAAGCTCGCCGCCGCAAAGAGCGCCGCGATGTTTTTGAGCGAGCTTACGGCTTTGGGTATAGACGAGGAACTGCGCGGCGCAATAGAGGAAGCAGTCTGCGCAGAGTAGGAAATGGAAGCACTGCACCGAGGAAGCATGACATTTAAAATCATTAAGTATGCGGTTTCATTCACTGGAGTGGCGGTGATCAAATTGTTCGGAAAACTCATAGCAGTTTTCGGCAAGGCACAGTACGATTATGCAAAAGAAGGCGGCGGAATCGGTGACGTTACAGTCGATCATGTGACAAATATATATGAGGGTCTTAAAATAAAAGAATCCGAAGGTAAGATCAGTGTGTATGACGGTCTGATCGATTTTTATAAAAACGAATCTGAAAAGCTATATTTCTGCGGTACGCATAATGGGATGACCTCTGCACCTGAACTCCCACAAAAGCTATTAGATAAAGCGGCAGCTTATAAACGCGGGCGCCCAGACCGAAAGTGAATGGTATCACTCCAATGCAGGATATCATCCGTCCTATACGCATGGCAAGGCGGAATGAAAGGTGGTCTCGCAATCGCGGACATCATCTGCGGTGATGTCACGCTTTCAGGCAAGATTGCGGATACATTCGCAAAATGTTTCTCCGATTATACTTCAGCTGATAGTTTGAGGTATCATAGGACTATGTTAAATATTGCGAAGATATTCTTGAGAGGATCATGAAACATGACTGACACAATCTTCAATGCGGCAAAGTATTTGATGTTTCGGTAGAAGTTGTTATGGGATAATATAAAAATATAATCGGATTAGTGCTATAAAAAAATAGAATCAAAAAGAAATGACTGAAATCTCACAAATAGCGGAGATTTCAGTCTACTGTTTAATGGTAAATGCAAAGTGGTAAAGCGGAAGCTCCATTGGAAGAATGCAAAAGTTACGAGAAATATATGGAGGAAGTTGAAGTGATAGAGCTGCAGAGCATGGCATATAGGATTCAATGATCCAGACATTGACCTTGAAGCGAAAATGAATCTTACAGAGCTTTTGTATGACACGATAGAGACCATTCAAGGCCTTTTGAAAATGTGAATCTTGTTTCAACACACGCACTTACTATGGGAATATCTACAATATTCAAATCTAAAAAGAGAATCCTATTAGCGAATGGCAGGTCAAAGCTCAATGCTATAAAAGAATTGTTTTCGGAACATATAACAACAAAAAGTCATGCGAATATACTTAAGCTCCATTCTGAAGTAAACATAATATATAATTATGAAGCGTACAGCGAAGCATCAATATAAATAGACATAGGCGGAATGCGCACGAAAAATTCGGGCGGAGCATGGATAATTGTAGTAAACGGCTTTGCCAGCATTAAGGAAAGAGACGGAGATCTTATATGTGAGCCGTCGCTGTCGGATAAGTGGAAAGAAATTCATGTTCGGAAACAGATTATATATGATAGAATAAAATATGTAAGTGTGGTGGTGACTGTGCTGTGATAAAGTAGGAAGTTCATAAAGTCTTTTGATTTTAAGTGTATGGTGAATATAAAAGCTATAATCAAAAAAGAACAGGCTCCTTATCACAGAATGCACGCTCAATACCTCCCTATTGCATTTTGGTTATCATTTGGATTTTCTCTCTCCCTCTCCAAAGCCACGTGTATTCTGTGATAAGGAGCTTGTGAAATATAAAGTA
>CAJFNT010000033.1 GCA_904395315.1 uncultured Clostridia bacterium | reverse complement strand
TGTCTTGGGAATGTATCGTGATAACGCGGAAAGCACGCTCGGTGAATACGGTCTTGGAATAGGAACTGTAACATATGTGCCGTCCGATCAGGAAGAGGGTACGATAGTTATGCAGAGTCCTGCGGAGGGAGCTATGGTCGAGGAGGCATCGAGTGTAACGATAGTTCTTTCAAGCGGTAGCACGGATACAACTCTTGGATCGGAGTACAGGGAGTCTATTGGCACGGAAACTGGTGAAACAGAGACCGGCGGAGAAGAAGTTTCGTCAGGTGAAAACGAAAACGACGAAAGTTCCGGAGAAACTTCGTCTGCCGGCGAAGAGTCCGTGGGAGATTCCGGATCTGATACTTCTTCATCGGGAGAGACATCTTCAGGCGGAGGAGATAGTTCCGAAACAAGCGGATCAAATACATCCGGCAGCGGGGCGTCTCAGATATTTTCAGTAAAAATACCGGACGCGGCAAATGATTCCGTAAATGTTGAGATCGTTGCAAACGGACAGGTAGTGCATAATGCGATGCACTCAAAGACGGAGGGTACAGTGTCTGTAGAGATCCCTGATGACGGCAGCGGGAGTGCCAGTGTTCAGGCATATATAGACGGTGCAAAAGTCAGTGATAAGACTATAACGTTTTGATTATGAAAAGTACTATATATAAGGGTATCGGCGGATTTTACTATGTAAGAAATGCCGATGGAGAAGAAATAGAATGCAAAGCGCGCGGAAGACTTAGAAAAGAGCGCGTAACACCGATGATTGGCGATGAAGTCGAGGTGGAGGTGAAAAACGGGAAGGGAGCCATAACAGAGATCATGCCCAGGCGGACAAAATTGATCCGTCCGCCTGTGGCAAATATAGATATGGTGGTCATTGTTGCGGCAGCAAAAAGCCCTGACCCAAACACATCGCTTATCGATAGGATGCTTGTAAATGCGGAGATAAACGGTATAGAGCCGATCGTCTGTATAAATAAAACAGATCTTGCCGACAGTGATGATCTTGAAAAGATATACAGTGATGCGGGATATAAAACTGCACATGTGAGCGCTGAAACAGGCGATGGCGTTGATTTGCTTATGGATCTTATACGCGGCAAGATAGCCGCGTTTGCCGGTGTAAGCGGTGTAGGAAAGTCGAGTCTTCTGTCAATAATCATCGGCAGTTCTCTTGAGACCGGGGCGATATCAGAAAAGATAAGCCGCGGCAGGCATACAACAAGGCATGTCGAATTGTTTCCGATTGACGGTGGAGGATATGTGCTGGATACCCCAGGCTTTTCATCTGTCGAAACAGAGGATCTTCCGCTTGAAGATGTGGAAAAATGTTTCCCGGAAATTGCCGCGGCGTCAGGCGAGTGCCGGTTCAGAGGCTGCGCGCATATTGGAGAACCTGATTGCGCTGTAAAGGCGCTTGTTGAAAAAGGAAAAATATCGGAATCACGATACAGCTCATATAAGGAGCTTTATGAGCTTCGGAAAGGTAAGAAGGAATGGAAATAATTTTATCGCCGTCTGTATTAGCGGCTGATTTTGGGATATTGGGCGAGCAGATAAGGGAGTCGGAACGCGCTGGAGCAAAATATCTTCATCTCGATGTTATGGATGGAGTTTTCGTGCCTAATATAAGTTTTGGGATACCTGTTATAAGTTCAGTCAGGAAATATGTAAACAGTGTGTTTGATGTACATCTCATGATAAAGGAGCCTGAGCGGTATATAGATAGGTTTATCGATGCTGGTGCCGACATAGTCACTTTTCATGCGGAAGCAACCACTAAAGCGGAAGAATGTATCGATATGATACGCTCAAGAGGAAAGCGGGCGGCAATGGCTGTAAGTCCGGGAACCGGGATAGAGGCGGTGACCCCGTATCTTGACAAGCTTGATATGGTGCTGTGCATGACTGTTGAGCCCGGGTATGGCGGCCAAGCGTATATGACTGAGATCGAGAGCAAGGTAAAAGAACTGAGAAATATTGTCGGAAGCGATTTTGATATACAAGTCGACGGCGGAATAAATGAAGACAATATCGGCAGAGCTGCCGGTGCCGGAGCAAATATAATTGTAGCCGGAACTTCTGTATTCGGCGGAGATATAAGAAAAAATATAGAAGGACTGATGAAGGCGTGCGCGCAGTTATAATAGGCAACGGAACTATAGGAGACTACGAATATATCCGTTCTCTTATTTGCGGTGATGATGTTGTTATCTGCGCTGATGGCGGTCTCAGACATGCACGCGCAATGGATATAACGCCTGATATCGCAATAGGAGACTTTGACTCTTCAGAAAAAGACGAAAATGTCAAAACGTATGAATTTCCCGTTCGGAAGGATTATACTGATGGCGAACTTGCGGTAGAATACGCCTTGGATCATGGCTTTTCAGAGATACTTATGATTGGTATGACCGGAACGAGAGCAGACCATACGCTTACAAATATAATGCTGCTTTTTAAGGCGGATAATATTTCTATGATAGACGATCATAATGAGATATATGCTGTACATGGAGGCGGCAGTATCGAGTTTCACGGAAAAAAGGGAAGAACGCTTTCAATAATCCCGGTATACGGAGATCTGGTCGGGATTTGCACGGAGGGGCTGGAATATCCTCTTTGCGGAGAAACTTTGTTTTTCGGGCATAGCCGCGGGAACAGCAATGTTGTTACTGAGGACATATGCCGGATAACAGCTGAAAAGGGAATGGCTGTCGTGGTCGTAAATAACGGAGAATAAGAATAAGGAAGTTTTTTTGATGATATATTTAGATAACGCTGCAACTACAAAACCATGTAAGGAAGCGATCGAGGCTGCTGTTTTGGCAGCGGAGGAATTCGGGAATCCATCATCTTTTCATGGACTGGGGCTCCGAGCTGAAAAGCTTGTAAATGAGGCAAGAACATCTATTGCAGATGAACTTAAAGTTAACAAAAAGCACATTTACTTTACTTCAGGAGGAACGGAAGCAAATAATCTTGCTATATTCGGCGCAGCTGAGTCAATGAAGCGTACAGGGAACAGGGTAATAACATCGAAGATAGAGCATCCCTCAGTAATAGAAGCATTTAAAAGGCTTGAAAAATTAGGATATGATGTTGTATATGCTGACGCAGAACGGGACGGTCGTGTGAATGTTGAGAGTGTGAAGAACGCTTTGACGGCTGATACTATATTGGTAAGCATAATGCATGTTAATAATGAAACAGGTGTGATACAGCCTGTGAAAGAGATAGCATCGGCAGTGAAGGCGGCAGCGCCTAAGTGTATCGTGCATTCCGATTGTGTGCAGTCGTTTTGTAAAATACCTGTATGTCCAAATGATATGGGAGTTGATATGGTCACAGTAAGCGCGCATAAAATTCATGGATTTAAAGGATGCGGAGCGTTGTATACAGGTGGAAAACGTATTGCGCCGCAGTTGTATGGAGGCGAGCAGCAGAATGAATTACGGCCGGGGACTGAGAACGTGTCAGGCATACTTGCTTTCGGAGCGGCTTGCCGCACAGCCGCGTACGATACCGATAAAATGAGGAAAAAACGAGATTTGATGCGCGATGAGCTTATGCGACTAGTACCTGATATAGTCATTAATGGTTCGAACGAGTATAATTCGGGAACAGTTCTGAATGTGTCATTTCTTGGAGTCAAAGCTGAGATACTTCTGCATTCACTCGAGAGGCACGAGATATATGTTTCTACGGGTTCGGCATGTTCGAGCCATAAACCGCAGCCAAGTCATGTGCTGGCAGCTATGGGTGCCGATGCAAAGGAGATAACAGGGGCGGTGCGTATAAGTTTTGCACAGAACACTGACGAAGATGAGATAATAGAAGCGGTTGAAAAAATATCTGACGAAGTAAAGACAATAAGAAAATATATGCGCTGATATGAAACATGAATAATCTTGGATCACTGAGAAGTCTGCTTTTAATGGATCCATCCGAGAGGATAATGTCCGGTCATGCAATTTGGGCGGCTAAGTTGGAATAAGTAAGAAGAGAATGATATCTTATTTCAATTTAAGCGTTTAAATTGAAGTGGACGCATAATAAAGGTATTTTCACTTTGGGAGGTGGATCTTAATGAAAAAGAAGATGATAGCGGCGTGTGTATTCGCCGCAGCAGTGATGTCCGGTGCGTCGGCCGGCGCGGAGTTCTACAATGATCTGGGGCATGAACAAATAGATCTTGAAGAAGTCAGAGACGGAGTGAGCTTTGTAGCTTTCGATGACTATTTTGATATTCCACTGTTTGACGAGAAAGAGGACGGGAACGGATATTTGATAACGTCCGGAGAAAATGAGCTGCGTGTTGTTCCTGGGTCTGACACGGCTCAATGGAACGGGGAGGAGATAAAGCTCCCTGCGGCGCCGTATGTGTCCGAGCATGGGTTATGCATGCCTGCAAGGGCAATGTTCGAGCTTGTAGGCGCGCATGTTTCATATGATGAGACATTCCTTGAACATTTTGGGCCTGTGATAAACGTGTATTGGGGAAATGACGTGAGGGATATCAGCGGCACAGTGACCGACAGGATGTATGGCTGGAGCGCGACTGTCCCGGAGGGATACTATTATTATACTGATTCGGTGGATGCTAATGTTGCATGGATCGATAATTTTAATGGTATAAAGGTTGAGGTAAAAGTAATTTCCCCGAACGAGTGGACTCGGGAGCCGAATTCGATAAATCTTGACGGATTTCTTAAGAGAACAGAGAAGCTTACAACGGAAAGCGGATGGCAGCTTATTCTTACCGGAGAGATATATTCCAATGCCTCTGACGAAACACGCGCGGAACTTAATACAATTATGGATACGTTTGCCGGTATATATACCGATGGCGCGGAAAACGTTTCGAATATCAGTGATGACGGCAGTATGTGGGAGATCGAGAGTATACGTCCGGGAGTGGCGTTCGATGTTCCGCTTGGTTGGGATGTGAGCGGGAAAACAATTGGATATAGTTACGGCGAAAGAATATCGGTCAATTTAAAGGTGTTCGGAGACATAACGGCTGAGGAGCTGAATGAGCAGCAGAATAGGATATATGAGTATTTCAAAACAGCAGATTCGAGTTTTGAGCATAGCAAGTTCAGTTATGGCGGCTATGATGTTGATATGAATGAATATGAAATAGAAACAGATTGGTCTGACAGCTATGTTATAAACTTCTATATTGAAGACAAAGGCTATGTGTATTATTTCACGGTGAGAACGACGTCAAGTAATTACGAGTTCGATTCACTGCCACAGAGTTATAAAGACAAAGCTCGGGAGAGTATGTACACTATCCTCAATACCCTCAGACTTTTCGATCCGGGTGATAATACGGATGAATTGAAATTATTGATAGATTTTGATAAAGAGCCGAAAGAACTGAGCGTGGGTGATATGAACTTCACTATACCTGGTTACCTCGACCATGTATACATAAATTATAATGAGTATGAGATGATGTCTGTATCCCTGATCTCGGCTGATTCAAGTTTGGTAGTTCTGCATGCTGTGATGGATGAGATCGGTGAAGAAGATATCGCGGAAGCAGCGGATGAAATGGAACCGGTAACGATCAACGGTATCGAGTTTTTACGGCTTAAGAATGAAGAGACCACAGGAGACGAGCAGATGTATGCAAGCGCCGATCTGAATACGATCATATTGCTCATGATAACCGAAGACGAGGTGGGAAGCCAATATGCTGAGGATCTGAGATCTGTTGTCGAATCGGTGCATAAATGATCAAAAGGAGAAGATAAAGTGAAAGAAATAGTGCTTGCCAAGTACGGCGAAATAATTTTGAAGGGCGGTAACAGACCAAAGTTTGAAAGGCTGCTCATTGATAATATCAAGGATGCGTTGAAAAATGTTGTGCGCTGCCGTGTTACGCTTACACAGGCGACAATATATATTGAAGAGTTCGATGAGGATAAGATAGATATAATCGTTGACAGGCTTTCAAAGGTGTTCGGTATCGTATCTGTGACTCGCGCGGCTGTTTGCGAGAAAAATATGGATGCTATAAAGGAGACGGCCAGAGAGTATCTTAAAGACGATCTTTCAGCGCCTGCAACATTCAAGGTGGAGGCAAAACGCTCGGATAAAGCTTTTCCGCTGAATTCGGTGCAGCTATGTATCGAGCTTGGAGGGTATCTTGATGACTGCTTCCCCAATATACAATGCGACGTTCATGATCCGGACATAACTGTTATGGCGGAGATACGTGAGGCTGGCGCGTATATTTATAACAGAAATAAGAAAATAAAGGGACAAGGCGGTATGCCTATCGGATCCGGATCAAAGGCAATGCTTCTGCTTTCGGGAGGCATAGACAGCCCTGTCGCAGGTCATATGATAGCCAAAAGAGGTGTGACGGTCGAGGCGGTGAATTTCTTCTCGTTTCCGTATACCTCAGAGCGAGCAAAAGAGAAGGTAATAGAGCTTGCTCGGATAATTTCTTGTTACACCTCAAAGATAAGGCTCTATATTGTGCCGTTTACGGATATTCAGCTTGCGATCAGGGAGAAATGCCCGGAGGAGCACATGACGCTTATAATGCGCAGGTTCATGATGCGTATAAGCGAGAAGATAGCAAGAAAGGCAGGAGCGAAGGCGCTTGTTACCGGCGAGAGTGTCGGACAGGTAGCGAGTCAAACTTTAGCCGCGCTTGACGTGACAAATGCTGTAGTTGATATGCCGATCCTGCAGCCTCTTATAGGAATGGATAAGATCGAAGTAATAAAACGCGCGGAAGAGATAGGCACATATGAGACATCGATCTTGCCTTATGAGGATTGCTGTACGGTGTTCACGCCAAAACATCCCACCATAAATCCGAAACGCGCTACGATAGAACGCACTGAGAGTGTCCTCGATATAGATGGACTCGAAGCGGCAGCTTTGAGCGGCGTTGAGGTAATAGATATTTATCCGGAATGATCATGTCCTGTCACATTTAGCGCAGATCATCCTATACTTTGTAAAAAATTTAGCTATGAACAGAACGCACCATTTTGAGTCTTGCGCTCCCGCAATGCGGGAGCGGCAAACGGCAGGTTTTGCAATGCAAAACCGCAGGACATACAACGTATGGTGCGTTCTGTCAGTTCTGTATCCAAAGCTCGAGCAATATAATGCGTCGCCTTGATACAAAGGTCTCATTTTTAATTGCTTCGGCGGTGTTTTGCTCTGTATGCATTCATCGTCATGCCGGTATTTTTTTTGAAAATCGATTTCAAATATGATGTGCTGCAGTTAACATAATCTCCGATGTTTTCTATAGAACGGTCTGTATTTTTAAGAATATCTTTGACTCTGTCTGTTTTAAGCTTATTGATAAAGCCTGTTATAGTCATGCCGGTGTTCTTTTTGAACAACCTGCACAGATAGGATTCGGAGATGTGGTTGGCTGCAGCTATCTCGCGTACACTTATGTCGCAGGATACATGGTAATTAATGTATCGTATGACCTCGTCTATTGTTTTGTTGGGGCTGTATATTGTACGTGATGGAGGAAGACTTCGGTTTCGGAATATATCGGTCATTAGCACATAAAAGCAATTTTTTAGAGTGTATTTATATCCTGAGTTACGTCGGGAGACTTCGTCAAGCATTCGCACCATGATATTGCGTATTGATCTGCCAATGTTGTCTTCAGTAACTATGTACGGTGTTTTTAAATCAAAAAAAGCGGTCTCATCGGAAAAAAGCTCTTTTAACGTCGACCAAGTGTCTCCTATCATATGCGGGTAGAAATAACAATGGAAAAGTTCCATGTATTCCAGTCGTTTGACAGGCTGAAATCTATGTACAATACCGGGATTTACGACAAATATATTCCCTTCATGAACTGGAACGATATTCCCTTCACATTCGAAATTCCCAATACCGTACGCGGCGTATGAAACAGATATAAAATCATGATAGAACAATTCGGTATTTTTTGAACAGCCTGTATGTTCTATGAATATGCCTCCCATTTCGCTTATCGCGCCGCATTCAAAATTTTTTATACCCATAGTTTTATCCTCTTTAATATAAGATCAGTGTGTATGTTTCGATCAAATCCATTATATCATTGTAAAAATGATGTGTCAATAATATAAAGTCAAATTTGTATGAAAACAGGTCAAAATACAATCTTGAATAAGCAACGCATAATTTATATAATATATGTAAGGAGGACGACAGGATATGTTTTTGTGTCGTTTAAAATAATCAAAGGAGGTAACAGCATGGGAATAACATTTAAACTATTATCTTTTTTTACCTGTGCGGCAATGACTATCGGGACGATAACACTGCCTGTGGGTGCGGCCGCTCTCGACGGTGAGCTGACAGTAAACGCAGACAAAACGGCGGAATGGGCAGCGCAGGAGAAAGGAACGTATGAGCTGCGTGTTCACGGCTGGCACGAATGGGAGACAGCGGCGTATATGGGATTTACTCTTCCCGAGGGATACAGTGCGGAAAATCTTGTGAGCGCTGAGATAGTGGTAAATACGGTATCGGCTCGGAACAGCGGAACGGCATATGTGTATGAAGCCGATTACGATGCGTTTACGGACGGCGGTCAGTACGGAGGGACCGAGGGTGCTGCAAATTATGATGACGCGCCCGGTTATACAGAGAATGAGATCACAAGTTTTACAAATCCTACATCAAGCGGTGACTTTTCGATCGATATCACAGATTATATGAGTTCGGTTGCCGATGGAACAGAAAGTGTTGCATTCAGATTGGATGTAAAATCGCAGGATAGTAACAATGACTGGAATATATCTGAGCCGAGACTCGTGCTTGAATTTGATGATCCGAGCATTCCGAAAACGGATATTACCGTGAATGTAAAATATAACGGAGAGACACTCAGAACTTATACAGATCGTGTGCGCGGAGAGTCATATGAGCTTACGGCTGAGCAGCAGAGACATGTGCGCAGAGGAAATGATATATATTGTCTTCCGGGCGGCACACAGACAGTCTATGAGCTTGATCCTAACGGCGGACAAAAGACAATAGATATAGAGCTCGAAAAAATAAGCGGGAATAATATAGCATTGTTTGAAGATTTCTGCGACGATAAAACAGAGCTGGAACGCCGCAGGATAACGGGTTCATATACGGTTGACGGAGGCAGCGCGGTAATTTCAGAAGGCGGAACACTTGAGATACCGTCTGTCGGCGAGAATATCCGTGTAAAGGTCGAGTGCGGCGGAGTTACGGGTGAGATAACAGCTTTAGGAACCGATGTCACACAGAGCCTTGAGAACGGAAAGCTTACTGCGGAGGGATACATAACATCGCTTTCAGGATCCGGCACAGTCGATAATCTTATGGTCTCTATCGCCGATCCTGTTATCACCGGACTTGAGAACGGAACATATACTTTAAAGGCGTCGGTAAGAAGATATGACCTTGACGATACCGCATACCTAAGTGTTAAGACCGATGGCGCGCCGGTAAACCGTGCATCAGCAGCCGGAAATGATACATGGCGTGAGACCGTTATACAAGGTATAGATATAACAGACGGAACATGCGAGCTCGGTATAAGCGGCGCGGCGCAGTTTGCGGATATAAGTCTTACGAAGGAAACGGAAGAGAGCCGTTCGGAATTCCTTGTGGGCGGAGATATAACAGAGGTCAGCTATGTTGAATCCTGCGGCGGAAAATATTATGATGAAAACGGTGTGCAGGCTGATCCGATACAGCTTCTTGCGGAGCGTGGATTCAATTTTGCTCGTGTGCGTGTGTATAACGATCCCGGAAAAGGACATGGGGACGGAACATATTATCTTCCTGCCGGATTCCAAAACGTGGAGGATGGACTGAGCCTTTCAAAGCGTGCGAAGGATAAAGGTATGCAGGTAGAGCTGACACTCTACTACAGTGACTATTGGGCTGATGGAAGCCGTCAGCTTATTCCGCACGAGTGGGCTGAGGAGATCGCGGATCTTTCCGAGGATGATAAGATCACAAGACTCGGTGAGCTGATCTATGAATACACGAAAGACGTGATGGAAAAGATGAAGGCTCAGGATACTTTGCCCGAATATGTGTCGCTCGGGAATGAGATGCAGGGCGGACTTTTGTACGGCCCGGGATACAGCTACGGCAGAACAAGTACAAATAATTTCAAAAATCTTGCTTATTTCCTTAACCAAGGCGCGAAAGCGGTAAGAGAAGTATCGCCGGAAACAAAGATAGTTCTTCATCTTGACGGAAAAATGAGTCAGTATCAGAGCTTTTTTGACAATTGTGAAGCGAACGATGTTGATTATGATGTTATAGGACCGTCATATTATCCGTATTGGACCGGGAATACTGTAGACGAGATAGTTGATTTCTATAATGGTCTCATAGAGAGATATGATAAAGACATACTTGTAATGGAGACCGGATATAACTTTAATCCAACGAAGCCGGACGGATCAGCCGGGCAGCTTGCGGATAACGGACCTTATCAAACTGTATATGAGAGCTCACCGGAAGGGCAGCGCGCATTCATGGAAGAAGTGTTCCAAGGACTCAGAAGTGTTGCGGGCGGACGATGCATAGGTGATCTGTATTGGGATCCGATGATGATATATCATGAAGGCGTAGGCTGGGCTTACAGAGAGTCTGATGATCAGCCGGATATAAATGTTGTTTCGAACACGACGCTTTTTGATTTTGAAGGAAAGGCACTGCCGGCGTTTGACGCGTTCTTGAATAATGGATATACTCCCGGAACAGTAGGGATAGGAGGAACGGTGACGGACAGTGATGGAAACATCGCTTCAAATGAGACGATAACCGTAAGCGTTAACGGAACAGATTACAGCGTTGATACGGACAAGATGGGCGGATATTTTATGCGTATACCGTATGCCGATACTCTTGAGATATCTGCCGCGGGGAATGAAACGGCATATACTCTTGATATGACGGATGAGAATATAGCAACCGGTATTGATCTGAGTCTAAGCTATGAGATCGAGCAGCCCGAGGCGGAGCTCATTAACGGCGGCTTTGAGGATGAGTTTATCGGCAGCGATAATTGGAATTTCACAAACACCGGCGGCTGGTATTCATGCGCGGCGGATCGCGATACATCTGAAAAGAGCGAAGGAGAATATTCGGTCAAGCTTGAAAATGGTACTGTTGGACAGCGTGTAACACTTGAGGCCGGAAAAACATATCGTTTTAGCGCCATGGTAAAAGGCAGCGGTAAGGTAAGGCTCGGTTTAGGTGATGGAGCTGCGGAATTCCCTGCAAGCAATTTTGTTGCGGGAATGGAATTCGACACGTCTGAGACATGGTCGGAACAGCATATAGATTTTGTATGCACAGAGACCAAGGATTATGTGATCATAGCAGACAGTTATGACGGCACAGTAAACTATGTCGATGATGCTGTTCTTACAGATCTTACAAATAAGATAAGCTCATTTGATGTATTGGCTGATGAAAACGGCATTTCATATAAAACGGAATATCTTTCGGATAAAGAGAATGCTGTGCTCTATACAGCATTATATGATGAGAACGGGATCTTGCTCGGCTGTGAGGCTGACAAAACAGAGGGAAGCTTTGCGGTCTCTGATTCAGACGGGAAAAGATACGTTGTTAAGGCATTTTTGTGGGATGGTATGACACCGCTTGATATGTCAGAAACAACAATAGTTCTTGAATAAGTGATGATCTTTTAGGCAGAATAGAAGAGGCAGAGCGTCAAGACTGATCGCTCTGCTTTTTCACTATTATTTTTTATTATATGTATTTTGATACATGTGATCCGCTGAGAGCAGCAGATATTAAAAATAATGCAAGTTAGCATTGACTTACCAACTACAATGTGATATAATTTTGGTATAGTTTTAAACCTATGTTAATATTCGAAAACGAAGCTTGATAAACAGACGGGATTTTAAAATTTTCCGCGTAATATGTATATTGTAATGAAAACTCGGAAAATGTTTCAGAGAATATTAATGACAATGAGAATAAAACTATGAAAAAGACAATAAAAATAAACTGAATGATGTGCAGCCGCAGAGCGTTTATTTAACATATGTTGTTTCTCTCGCTCTGTCTGTTTTTTATGTATACGTTTGTGCATCTGACTGCGGAAAGCAATATGCATTGACACAGAACATACTATATGATACAATATTGAATAAACAGAACTGATTTAATGGAGTGATATGATGATAAAAAGAATTAAAATATCGGCGGTACCGCTGATGCTGTGTCTTGCTTTAGGCACATCGGCGTCTGCAGATGTGCTCGGTACATTGAGTGAAAATTGGCAGACGGATATGGGAGGAGGAGCCGTCTATAAACATAATGTGTTTTATTCTGACTCGGTAGGCAATCAGACGGAAAATTACGTGGAATATACACCAAATTCGGAAGTTGTTCCTGTCGTGGTAAACGGCGCGAGTGTTTATGGAAAGAGAACTATAAGCTCCGCGGCGGAGTATATGCAGCAGAATAATCTGCGTCCGCTTATAGGCATAAACGGAGACTATTTTTCGAGTAAAACAGGTATACCAATGGGATATACTATAATAGACGGAGAGATATACTCAAAGGAGAGCGGTCTTCAAGACGCGATCGGTTTCCGTGAGGATGGGACCGCGTTTATAGATAAGCTTGGGATAGATGCAAGTCTTGAGCATAATGGGACTAAGATACCGGTTCAGTACATCAATAAATGGCCGCAGGATGGTCTGTCATGGGTATATATGCTGACAGATGATTACGGTGACACAACGGAGTCGGACTTTAATGCGTTGTACGTGATCTGCACACCAACAGCGGGTGATCTTTCTATAAATTCCGAAATGACGCTTAATGTGGACGAGGTATTTATATATAACGGGTCTATACAGATACCGGATGGCAAGATCGTCTATGTCATGGATCCGGATGGCGATGCTTCATGCTACAGTATGTTGTCTGCGCTTGCGCCGGGTGATACATTGACTTTCAGAAATTCAACATACGGATCAACATATGACTGGTCTGAGGCGGATCAAGGTCTTTCATCTATAGGCGGAAGACTTATAGAGAACGGAGTGATAGGAAGCGGGTTTGAGGCCGGTGCTGCTCCGAGAACAGCTGTTGGAGTGAAGGCGGACGGAACGGTCGTTTTTTATACTTTGGATGGAAGACAGAGCGGTTACAGCTACGGAGCACAGCTCACGACTCTTGCCTCGCGTATGCAGGAGCTTGGATGTGTGGATGCTATAAATCTTGACGGAGGCGGTTCTACCGCTATAGGCGCGGTGTTCCCGGGTACGAATTCTTTTGTTGTTACAAATCGCCCGTCAGACGGTGTACAGCGTAACTGCGCAAATTATCTGTTTTTGAAGGATATGCGTCCGCAGACAGGCATACCATGGTATGTCGAGTGGCGAGACTATGAAAACAGAAATTATCTTGCAGGCACGTCTCTGATGCTTGAAGCTACTTCCGTATATGACACCGGAAATTATAAGATGGATTCGCTCACAGGTGTGACGTATACAGCGGTGAATGAGGGTGACGCCGCGTCTACGGTAGATGAAAGCGGATATATAACATTTAAGGGAACAGGGACGACGCATATAAATGTGACAGGCGAAAGCTATTCAACGACTTTTGACTTTGAAGTATATGAAACTCCCGATGAGATACGTGTGTACAACGAGGCGACAGGAGAAGAGGTAAATTCGCTTACCGTTCCTGAAGGCGGTATGTATAACATTGATCTCGAGGCTGCGGCGTATGTGAATGGTGTCCGGCTTGAGTCGTACCCAAGCTTGTTCAGATGGGACACCGATGGGACGGGTATCGCAGCTGTGGATGAAGACGGAGTGGTGTCGATACAAGATAACGGCAGCGGCGGCGGAGTACTGTCAGTAACGGTTGGCGGGAATACAAAGGCCATACCTATAACAGTTGAAGAGAATGAGACATTTGCGGATATGTCAGGACACTGGGCGCATGATGTTGTAGAGGATATGGCTGACCGAGGTGTGATCAACGGTTTTGTTGAAAACGGAGTTTCGGTGTTCAAGCCGGATGCCAATATAACGAGAATACAGTTTGCGGCCATCATGTGTAAGGCGCTCGGTATAAATACCGATGATTTTGCGAATGAACCGCTGGATTTTTCTGACTCGGGAAGTATACAGCCTTGGGCTACTGAGTATGTGCGCGCTATGACGTCTCTCGGATATATAACAGGGCGCAGCGACGGCAGCTTTGCTCCTGAAGACAGTATAACAAGAGCCGAGGCGTTTACGATCATGGGCAGAGCTGTAGAAGCTGATGCAAACACAGTAATGGGATATGCTGATAGTGGAGATATACCTCTCTGGGCGCAGGAACCGATGGGTAAACTGACAGCTCTGGGGATAATTGAGGGATATTCCGATAATACAATAAAGCCAAATGATCTGCTGACAAGAGCCGAGGCGGCTGCTCTCGTGAGCAAGCTGCTCGCTCTTGACAACGGAGAATGAAAGGAGAGTGAATAATGAATACATCAGTCCTTATAGGACTTCTGATACCGTTTGCGGGAACAACGCTTGGAGCCGCAATGGTATTCCTTTTGAAAAATGAAATGAGCCCCAAATTGGAAAAGCTCCTTCTCGGATTTGCGGCGGGCGTGATGATAGCGGCGTCCGTGTGGTCGCTTATAATTCCGGGAATAGAAATGTCACAAGAAGCCGGAGGAACTGGATGGATGCCTGCCGCAGGCGGATTCCTTGCGGGAATAGCATTTTTGTTCCTGCTCGATACCTTTGTGCCGCACTTGCATCTTGAGAGCGACACCCCCGAGGGCGTGAAAACATCACTTGGAAAAAATACTATGCTGTTCTTCGCGGTAACCCTGCATAATGTGCCGGAGGGTATGGCAGTAGGGATTGTATTTGCCGGAATGATGGCAGAGAATGCTGCAATAAGCCTGACGGCTGCGTTTGCTCTTTCAATTGGGATCGCAATCCAGAATTTCCCTGAAGGAGCGATAATTTCTATGCCTATGCGCAGTGGAAGCAATTCAAGAATAAAACCGTTTCTTTACGGAGCCGCTTCGGGAATCGTAGAGCCTATAGCGGCAATAATAACAATACTTTTGTCACGGTTCATGATGCCCATAATACCATTTCTTATGGCATTTGCGGCGGGGGCAATGTTTTATGTTGTGGTAGAGGAACTGATCCCGGAATCGCAGACCGGAAAACATTCAAATATAGGAACAATAGGCGCGGCTGCAGGATTTGCGCTTATGATGGTGCTCGATGTAGCGCTGGGATAACGTAGAGTTGGATATTGTCAAAATAATTTTGCATAAACTACAAAAAGCAGGTTCAATATGACCTGCTTTTTGCAATGTGCGCATATATAAGTATATATTTGATCATTTATATCTGGAGCGAAGCTTTATGCCGCCGCGTTTTCTCGAACCGGAATACAGACGTGTTCCTCTTCTTTTGTGGACCGGTTTGAACATTTTTCCCATTCCTTCGGAAAGATGCACTTTGTGGGTGGATCTTGCGCGTTTGCTGCCGCCTGCAAAAACATTAGCGACGTTTACATTTGATTTGCGTTTGCCAATTTGATCGATGTGTTTTTTCGGATCGAATTTATGTACTTTTTTCAGAGATTCATTCGTTACCTTGACGATCATAAGCGCTATAAGGAAAAATAACGATGACATTATAGTAGGAATGAGCCGGACACATATAGTGTATCGAGTGAAGAACAGAGCGATGGAGACGAATATCGGCCATGCCAGCGCCGCTGCTCCCGCGATTACCTGCGTGTTCATATGCTTCATTGTCGTTTTGTCAAAAATTACAAACAGACCGCATATGAACACAAGTATACCGCTTACAAATACAAGGTATGAGAGCTGTACACCGGCTGTCGTTATAGATGTTGCGGCTCCCGTTTTGAGAAGACCGGTAAATTCAACTATGCCGCATATTATTAGAAACAGCCCCAAACCCAAATTTATAAATGATGCGATAGTCCAAAGTTTTATATGTTTTAATTTCATTTGAAACACCCCGAATAAATATTGTATAACCCATCAAGAAGCTGTTTTTGATAAGTTTAACTTAATTATAGCATAATTAGTGATTTTTGTAAAGGGGGTTTGCTTTATAAATCAAAATATTCAAAACAATTGAAACTTTGCCGATTTGGTATTGAATAATTCGGCATTATATGATATAATTTTAAACATACAGATCAAAAATGGAAGGAAAGGTAACCGAAATGATAACAATTGTGGCAAATTTTAATGTTAAGCCTGACTGTGTAGATAAATTTATAAAGCTTGCCGCGGAGTGTACGCGCAGCACGCGCAAGGAGAACGGAAACCTATCATATAAGGTGTTTCAGGCGCGCAGCGACAGCTCAAAATTTACGTTTATTGAAGAATGGTTAAATGATGTGGCAATAGAAAAGCATAATAATGCTCCGCATTTTAAAACTTTTATAGATCTTATTGCGCCGCTTACCGAAGGAGAGCCGTCTATTGAGCAAATAATGCGCGTGCCGGCGATTCGGTAACGGAGGTAAAGAGCAAATGGCGATATTTGCTTTAGGAGATCTTCATCTGCCGCTGGGTATAGATAAGCCAATGAACAAATTTGGTAAGCAGTGGGACAACTATGTTGAGCGTATAGCTGAAAGCTGGCAGGAGCTGGTTGGAGCAAACGATACGGTCGTGATACCAGGTGATTTTTCATGGGCGACATATATTGATCAGGCAGAGCGTGATTTTGAATATCTTGAGAGGTTGAATGGCAGAAAGATAATAGTTAAAGGAAATCACGATTATTGGTGGACAACTATGTCAAAGATGAATGAATATGTTAATGAGCATGGATTCAACAGCATATCATTTTTGCAGAACAATTCGTATACTGCGGATGGTGTATCGATATGCGGCACACGGGGATGGATATACCCTGCTTCGGACGGATTTTCTGAAGCCGACAGGAAATATCATTCACGTGAAGTGGCGAGACTCGAGCTTTCTCTGAAAGCGGCTGAAACTGATGAGATATATGTTTTTACACATTACCCTCCGATGTCGCGCGCATGCGAGGGAAACGGATTTACTGAAATGATGAAGTGTTACGGTGTCAAGAAATGCATTTATGGTCATCTTCATGCCAATACCCATTGTAACAGAATAGCCCATGAGGTCGATGGGATCGAATATATCCTTGTTTCATCCGATTTTCTGCAGTTTGAACCGAAACTTATAAAAAATTAGTAAACGAGGTGAGGTTTATATATGAAACTTATGATAGCATCTGATCTGCATGGTTCGGAATACTATACGAGATTGCTTATAGACGCGTACAGAGAAAGCGGCGCAAATAGGCTTGTATTGCTCGGAGATCTGTTGTATCACGGGCCGCGCAATGATTTGCCGAAAGACTATTCACCGAAAAAGGTCATAGAGATCTTAAATGCAGTGTCGGACGAGATATTATGCGTGCGGGGTAATTGTGATACAGAAGTCGATCAGATGGTGCTTGATTTCCCGGTAATGGCGGACTATGCTGTATTATTCCTTGATAGGAGATTGTTTTATTTGACTCATGGGCATAAATATGGCGTTGATAATTTTCCAAATATAAAGCCGGGAGATGCTGTGATCCAAGGACACACGCATATACCGATGCATGAGGAGCGCGATGGGATACTTTGCATAAATCCCGGATCTGTTTCAATACCCAAAGCGGGAAGCGCGCATCAGTGTCTTATATATGAGGACGGCGGATTTGAAACTGTAGTGCTGGAGAGCTAATTTTATCTTGACAAACGTATTGTTTCGTGGTAAAATAGTGACAATGTGAATGAAAAGGGATCGAATAAGGGGCGCACCACCACGGGTACGAAGCTCTTATTTTGGTCCCTTTTTGGATATTATCGGAGGTGAAACGGTGATAAAGGTAAATGGTGAGACGTTCGAGGGAAAGGACGGAATAACTGTAGCAGAGCTTTTGAGTGAGCGTGGTTATAAAACGGTGTTTATAGCTGTTGAAGTCAATGGAGCGATAGTGAAAAAAGAGGACTACGGCTCGTTTGCGCTAAAGGACGGAGATAAAGTCGAAGTCGTAAATTTTGTCGGCGGAGGCTGATCATATGGAAAGATCTAAAATGCCGAGCGCCGCAGAGTTTGAACGAGTAATGGTAGAACGTCATACTCGTGAGGTCTATGACAAACTAAAAGCGGCATCGGTAGCAGTGGCGGGTCTGGGTGGACTCGGTTCAAATATAGCTGTATCGCTTGCAAGAGCCGGAATCGGAAAGCTTTTTCTTGTCGATTTTGACAGGGTGGATCTCAGTAATCTTAACCGACAGCAGTACGGTGTGTCGGATCTTGGACAATATAAGACAGAGGCTCTTAAAGAGCGGTTAAAGGATATAGCTCCATATACTGCGGTAGAAACAGAGACTGTCCGAGTGACGGAAACAAACGCTGCCGGGCTGTTCGGCGGATACCGCATAGTGTGCGAGGCATTTGACGGAGCGGCTGAAAAGTCTATGCTTATC
>CAJFNT010000032.1 GCA_904395315.1 uncultured Clostridia bacterium | reverse complement strand
GCATATGAACACGTTTTTATTTGCTCTGAAAAAAGAGCTTTACAAGCTCATACATAAGAAGAAATATATAGTGTTTATACTGATAGGCGCTGCTGTGTCGCTCATTCGATGGGGAGGCTCCGCGCTGATAACCAGGATAACAGAGGGACATATTGTAGTTAAGACAAACATGACCCTTGAGATGCTGCCGTTTGCCGTAGAGATACTCATTCCGATCATAATGTTTGCGGCAGCCGCCGATCTTTTCACACACGAATACTCTGCCGACACGTTAAAAATGTGTCTTATGCAGCCTGTAACAAGGTTTAAGCTGCTCACCGCGAAAGCGGCGGCGGTCGTGATCACGGGTGCGGTATCGCTCCTTGTGATGTATGTCGCAAACATGGTGATCCAGCTGATCTCCGGCGGCTCACTCTCACAGGCACCAATCACACTTGCGGCTTATCTCATAGATATAATCCCGCTGATAGGCGTCGCTTTTTTGGGGATATTGATAAACGTCTGCCTCAAGGGCTCGGCATCCTCGATGCTTCTGTGTCTTGCGGTATACGGTATAATGAAGTACATGGGACTCTATGTGGCAGGATCCGAGTCGTTCTTGTTCACAGCCAATGCGAAGCTGCATGTAATGATACTAGGTCAGACGCTGCCGCTGCGCATCCTGATGTACAAAATGGGTATTTTATTCGGAAGCATATTGATTTTATACTCGATATCATATATAATATTTGATAGAAAGAATGTATGATCCGAAATACGCAGACGCTTTGCGTCAGGTATCATTGGTGCAGCAAACAAATGTAACATACAACAAGTAAGGATTGAACGTATATATGATCGTAAGCTGTAAAACATTTATACGAAAAAAATGGCTTATCTTTGGAGTAATAATTGTATTGGCCGCGTTTTTAACATCGTATATCGAGTGTGCAGTAAAAGTCTGTGATGTCGTATACGATACAGCCCCGGAGGAAGTATATGAGCGCATGGTCAAGGAAAACCCGGATAACGATGTATCTTTGATAATCGAACAAGTGACCACTGGCGGAACGGAATTTAAGCTGCTGCAAAGCACTAATGATTCATTGACAGAAGGCGGAGATATAATTATAACAGGCTGGATCAATCCAAGTTTTCTGTCCGAAAACAATGATTTTTATATGCAGAGTATCGTCAAGTATGTTATACTCTCAGAAAAAGGGCAGATAAGCCAGTCCGAAGCATTTGATGATAAAACTTTAGTCCCCTCTGTCAAGGCCGCCAAAACAATTATGATAACCCCTGACGAGAACATATTTAATTCAGCGAAAAATGGATCCTTCAAAGCAAAAGATCTTTCCGCTTACGGACACATACGACTATATCTGAGTCCTTTTGTGCCGCTGTTCAGATGCAGCGCATGAGAGTGACAAACAACATATCCAAATCAAAGGAAAATGCCATGAAAATTCGACAAAAAATAAGCTATTATAATTTCATACTGCTGATAACGCCTATATTTCTTATAGGCGTTGTTTCAGTTTTGTTTCTGATCATTTTCGTGATCAGGTTCCCGTCGGACGCGGAATACATATCGCGCACAGCACTTATAAATCCGTTCGTGCTGATGAAAGCCATAGGTTCCTTTTTCACAAGCAATCCTACCGCAATCATGTATGTATTCATCTATATCGTTATATGCATAGCCATATGCGCTGTCACTAACACACTCATAACACGGCGCATGACCTCGGAGCTGGAAAAGCCGCTCAGGGAGCTTCGCCGCAATATGGACACTATACGAAACGGTGATCTTAATTTTGAGGTCATGGGCAGCGAGCTTGACGAGATAGACGATCTCTGCGAGGGCTTTGACTCAATGCGCCGCGCACTCGTTTACTCACGCGAAAAGGAGCGTCAGCTCCGGCACGAGCGGAACATGCTGATAGCCAATATCTCGCACGACCTGAAAACGCCAGTCACATCGATAAAAGGGTATATAGACGGCATAAACGACGGTATAGCCGACACGCCCGAAAAACTCAAACGCTATCTTGACACTATAAGATCCAAGGCAGGGATGGTAGACGAACTCGTCTCAAACCTCTCCACCTTCTCAAAGCTCGAGCTTTCGGGCCTTGAATTCAATATGAAAAAGGGCGATCTGCGCGACCTCGTGCTTGACGTGACCGACAGCTACAGGATAGACTTTGAGCGCGCAGGACTTGAGCTCAGGCAGGAGATCTGCAAAGAGCCTCTGCCTGTCGTAATAGACGGAGAGAAGATGCGGCGCGTTCTTCATAATCTTATAGATAATTCTATCAAATACCGCCGAAGGGAGAGCCTCGGAGTTACAGTCAGATGCTTTACCGATGAGGGCCACGCATATATATCCATAGAGGATGACGGAATGGGTATCGAGCCTTCCGAGCTTGGGAAAGTGTTTGAGAGCTTTTACAGGACGGACAGCTCACGCACATCACAGGTCAAAGGCAACGGGCTCGGGCTGAGCATAGCAAAACAAATAACCGAAAAACACCGGGGCAGGCTTTGGCTGAGGAGCGCAGGTCTCGGCAAGGGAACAACGGCAACTATATGTTTGCCGCTTGATACAGATACGGAGGGAAGCAATGAAAAGAATATTGATAATTGAGGATGACAAGGAGATAGCTGAGCTTGAACGTGATTATCTTACAATAAACGGCTTTGAATGCGACATAGAGAGCTGGGGAAACACCGGACTTGACGCCGCGCTAACCGGCAATTATGACCTTTTTATAATAGATGTGATGCTTCCCGGAATGGATGGATTCGAGATAATAACAAGGATACGGCAGAAACTTCAAACACCGATCATATTTCTTTCCGCCAAGACTGGCGATATAGATAAGATACGCGGTCTGGGCTTGGGCGCAGACGATTATATGACAAAACCGTTCAGCCCCAACGAGCTGGTCGCGCGTGTAAAGGCTCACATATCGCGCTACGAAGCACTCACAAGACCGGCATCTCAGAAGATAGAGATCCGTTCCCTGACGATCGACCCCGAGGCGCGGACCGTCACAATAAACGGCGAAAACGTGACCATGACCGCAAAGGAATTTGATCTTCTGTATTTCCTTGCATCAAACCCTAACAGGGCCTTCTCAAAGGAGCATCTTTTCGACAGGATATGGGGCATGGACGCCATAGGCGATGTCTCAACTGTTGCGGTACACATCCAGCGTATACGCGACAAACTCTCTAAAAGCGGGGAAAAGTTTATAGAAACCGTTTGGGGCGTCGGATATAAATTTACGAAATGATAACATTCGCATAAAAACAACAGCGCATAAAATCGAATTTATGCGCTGTTTACCGTTACAAGAACAACCGCTATTAAATATCAAAAATTGAATATCCCCTTATCCTTAAGGATCCTCTCCGCCTCGCCTGCGAGGTAAAGAGAACCACAGATACATATGAGGTCTTTGCCTGCTATCTCTATTGCCTTTTCTATCGCCTTCTCCGGATCCGGTTCCTCAATGCACTCCACACCCGCATTATCGCATATTCTCTTTATTTCACCGCACTTCAGCGACCTTTCCATATCCAGTTGCGTTGCTACCACCATTTTTGCAGCTCCAGCTATAGTGTGTATACACAGCTCATACGATTTATCGCTCATCATGGCTATGACCAATATAACCGACCGGTCTTCTTCCGCAAGAGAACGTTTCAGAGCGCGTATCCCGTCTATATTGTGTCCTCCGTCTATTACTATATTCGGCGCTACAAACTCATACCGGGCTTTCCAAACTGTCCGCTCAAAGCCGTCTGTCACAGCGCGTTCAGAGATCTCGTATCCTCTGCGTCTCAAAGCCCGTACAGTCTCCAGTACGACTGACGCGTTTTCGGCCTGATATTCTCCCTTCAATGAAAGATGATAACTCCATGTCTTATAGACAAAAGCCCCAGGCCGACTTACAGCATTGCCGCACACAGTGAGTTCTGCTCCCGCTTCAGCCGCGGCATTTTCAATTATCTCCCGTACACGAGGATTAGGCGCTGATATAACAGATGATCCATGCTTTATTATCCCGCATTTTTCTTTCGCTATCTCTTCGATCGTGTCGCCCAGATACTGCATATGGTCAAGGCCTATGGATGTGATCACAGCCGCCTCCGGAGCGGGTATTATATTGGTCGCGTCAAGCCTGCCTCCCATGCCTGTCTCAAGCACTACTATATTACAGCCCTTGTCATAAAAAAATTTCAGCGCGACCGCCGTTATAAAAGCGAACTCAGACACTTCGATATCATTTTTCTCGGCAAGTTTAACGGTCTTGCTCACGTACTCTGCAAGCTCCGAATTTCCTATCATCTCGCCGTTTACACGTATACGCTCATTGAATACCTCTATATACGGCGATGTAAAAAGCCCCGTCTTATATCCCGCACGCCTTAAAATCTCTGCGAGCATCGCGCACACCGAACCCTTGCCGTTCGTTCCGGCCACATGCACAAATTTAAGCTTATTATGAGGATCTCCCATCAATCCTAGCAGATCTCCCAGCTTGGCATTTCCCAACGGACGCACAAACTTAGGTATGGAATGTATATATTCGACCGCTGTTTCACAATTCATATCCCATCACTTCCTTGTCACTTACTTTATACGATCACTTTGATGTCAACAAAATACAGCTAAAGGGTACCGAAAAACACATGCCTTTACGATACCCTTTCATCTTATGTGTCAGCTAAGAGACTCCATCGCCTCAATATTTTCAATCACCTTTTCGAGCATACCTCTGTATTTCTCGCCCTTTGCGCGTTCCTCGTCAACAACTTTCTGCGGTGCTTTTGAAACAAAGCCCTGATTTGAAAGCTTGCCTTCAACACGCTTTATCTCACCCTCAAGCTTTTTCTTTTCAGCATTAAGGCGCGCAAGCTCTTTATCCTTATCCACCAGCTCACTCATCGGAAGATATATCTCCGCATCGGCAACAACAATATTTACAGCATTCGCATCTATGCCTTCCTTGTCGGTCTTTATCTCAACATCCGACGCAGAAGCGAGCTTTTTAAAGAATGCTTTTCCCTTTTCGAACAGCTCAGATTTAGATGTCACTATGACCATCTTCGCTTTCTTTGACGGCGGAACATTCATCTCCGCGCGTCTGTTGCGCACAGCCGTAACAGCGTCCATTATAAGCGACATTGCCGCCTCCTCATCTTCAAAAACGAGTGAAGGATCGTACTGAGGATAACTGCTTATAACGATGCTCTCGCCGTCATGCGGCAAATGCAGCCATATCTCTTCTGTTATGAACGGCATGAATGGATGCAGAAGCTGCAATGTGTGTGAAAGCACATACGTAAGCACATACTGCGCCGTCTTTCCCGTAGGATCCTCTTTATCGAACAGCCTCGGCTTTACAAGCTCTATATACCAGTCACAGAAATTCTCCCATACGAAATCATATAGATTTGCAAGCGCGACTCCTATCTCAAATTTATCAAGATTGTCTGTAACCGTTCTTACAACTTTGTTGTACTTGGAAATTATCCACTTGTCCTCAAGCTGCAGCTCTTCTGTATCGGGCAGCTTATTCTCATCTATATCAAGGTTCATCATAGTGAATCTCGACGCGTTCCAGAGTTTATTCGCAAAATTACGTCCGGCTTCAACCTTTTCTGTATAGAACCTCATATCATTCCCGGGCGCGTTTCCTGTCGTGAGCGCAAATCTCAGAGCGTCAGCTCCGTACTCATCTATTATCTTCAACGGATCTATACCGTTTCCAAGAGATTTTGACATTTTACGTCCCTGCGAGTCTCTTACAAGACCATGCATGAATACTTTTTCGAACGGTACCTGACCCGTATGCTCTATTCCGGAGAATATCATCCTTGCGACCCAGAAAAAGATTATATCATAAGCCGTTACAAGCACGCTCGTCGGATAGAAATAATCCAACTCTTCAGTCTTATCAGGCCATCCGAGTGTAGAGAACGGCCAGAGCGCCGACGAGAACCAAGTATCGAGAACGTCCTCCTCCTGATGCACATGTCCTCCGCACTTCGGGCAAGTTGTTATATCTTCTTTCGAGACCGTCATTTCTCCGCACTCATCACAATAGAATGCTGGGATCCTGTGTCCCCACCACAGCTGACGCGAGATACACCAATCGAACACGCCCTCCATCCAGTTCATATAGAGCTTTGAAAACCTCTCGGGCACGAACTGAGTCTCACCATTCTTTACCGCTTCTATAGCAGGTTCCGCAAGCGGCTTCATTTTTACGAACCACTGTCTCGAAACGATCGGCTCTACCGTGGTTCCGCAGCGATAACACTGCCCCACATTGTGCGAATGCTCCTCTATCTTAACGAGAAGTCCCATCTCGTCCAGATCCTTTAGCATCTGTTTACGGCATTCGTAACGATCCATGCCCTCGTATTTACCGGCGTATGAATTCATAGTCGCATCATCATTCATGACCTTTATCATCTCAAGGTTATGACGCAGTCCTACTTCAAAGTCGTTTGGATCGTGCGCCGGTGTTATCTTTACACAACCCGTTCCAAATTCTTTATCAACATACTCATCAGCAACAACGGGTATTTCCCTGTCGGTAAGCGGCAGGCAAAGTGTCTTACCTATTATATGCTTATATCTTTCATCCTCCGGATTTACGGCAACCGCCGTGTCCCCAAACATAGTTTCAGGACGCGTTGTCGCAATAGTCACAAACTCATCGGAATCCTTTACCGGATATTTGATATACCAGAAATGCCCCTGCTGCTCCTCATGTTCCACTTCCGCATCCGAAAGCGCCGTTATACATTTCGGGCACCAATTTATGATCCTTGAGCCTCGGTATATAAGTCCCTTATTATAAAGATTTACGAAGACTTCACGAACCGCCTTCGAGCAGCCCTCGTCCATCGTAAAGCGCTCTCTGTCCCAGTCGCACGATGAACCTATCTTTTTGAGCTGATTGATTATTCTGTTTCCGTATTTTTCTTTCCAATCCCAAACTCTCTCAAGGAACTTCTCTCGTCCAAGGTCATAACGTGTAAGTCCCTCGTTCTCGCGAAGATCTTCTTCTACCTTTATCTGAGTAGCGATCCCCGCATGATCGGTCCCCGGTATCCAAAGCGCCTCGTAACCCTGCATCCTTTTGTATCTGATAAGTATATCCTGCAGCGTTTCGTCGAGAGCGTGACCCATATGGAGCTGTCCAGTAACATTTGGAGGCGGGATAACGATAGTAAACGGCTTCTTGTCGCGGTTCACCTCCGCATGGAAATATCCTTTTTGTACCCATTCATTATAGAGTTTGTCCTCAAATTCCTGAGGATCGTAATTTTTTGCAATATTTTTTGCGTCTTCCATTATCACTTTTCCTTTCAGCCGCGGACGAAACCGCATATTTTACGGGGACACTCCCCTTTCATTTCACAAAAAGCATAACGCATATGAACAGAACTGCCGATACGGCAAGCGTGACGAGCTTTATCCTGAACACCAGCGCCTCTGACGGTTCGGAAATGCGCAGCACCTTTTCGGCAAAAAACTTAGCCCTGTAACAAATAAACAAGAGCAGCGCGCACAAAACCAGACATATAATTTTCACGATCATAAGAATGCTCCTTCCGCCCGCTCTGCGTCTTACACACGCTGCGAGCATTTGCGGCATCGATCCCAGCCGCAATATTATTTTTTACACCGTCGCCTTATATTATCTCATTTTTGAATATATTTGTCAAGCCCTTTTCTTACGCCTCAAAGGATTTTTACGAGATTTTAAGAATATTTTACCGAGCGGCATCATATAAATAAATATAACGTATCCGCATCAAGCGGATATTTTTTAAACATAACAGCTTTTGATCAACTAAGGAGGATAATATCATGGACAACACAAACAATCTTGCACAGGTAACAGGCGTGATCGCTGACAAATTTGAATTCAACCACGAGATCTATGCCGAGAAATTCTACACTTTTACCCTGCGCATACCGAGACTCAGCGGCACTGATGACTCGGTGCGGATAATGGTTTCTGAACGCCTCTTGGCAGGCGAAAATTTCCGGATCGGTGACCGTGTCGATATCGAAGGGCAATTCCGATCCTACAACAGCTATGAGCCGGGCGGAGAAAACAGGCTCATACTTACTATCTTTGCCAAGGATATCAAGAAAAGCACCGGTGCTCACGGTCACAACCCGAATATGCTGTTTTTAAACGGCTTTATATGCAAAGAACCCGTATACCGCACGACACCGTTCGGACGAGAGATAACCGACCTTCTGATCGCCGTAAACAGAAGCTACAACAAGTCCGACTACATACCCGTCATAGCTTGGGGCCGAAATGCAAGATACGCTAACACCCTGAGCGTCGGCGATAATGTAAAAGTCTGGGGGCGGATACAGTCAAGGAACTACCAAAAACGATTAAGCGAGGATGAAGTCGTAACGAAAACCGCGTATGAAGTATCGGTAAACAGGATGGAGCTTGTCGAGGAGGCAGAGCACAGATCATCCGCTCATGCGCATTCCCATACAGTATAAAGACAGCCTGCCGCGAATCATGATTCGCGGCAGGCTGTTTTTATAATATGTCGTTATCGGGAACAGGCTCGCCGAATACCGGCAGTCCGTTTTCATCGAATTCAAATCGTTTCGCTCTCGCATGTCTGTTTGGATCATTGAGGGGATCACCCTCTATATCCTTATAATTCCTGCTATGATATATCAACACATTGTGCTCACCATCAGTCGTGAACGAATTGTGTCCGGGACCATACTGAGAATTTTTTTCGCTTGTCTTAAATACCGGCTTTTCACACTTGTGCCATGATGACGGATCAAGCAGATCCGCATCCTCATAAGCCCAGAGCATTCCCATACAGTATCTCCATCCTGTATCCGACGCCGAATACGTCATTATTACCTTTCCTCCATGCACAAGCACGGCGGGACCTTCATTTACGCTGAATCCGAGTTTCTCCCAATCATACTCGGGTTTCGTTATACTGACCGGCTCACTCTTACGCGTTATAGGATCTTTCATCTCAGCTATAAATATCTCGGAACCGATCTCCTTGTCCTTCGTCTGCGCCCAGGCTGTATACATCCTGTCCCCAACGAAAAACACCGTCATATCGAGCGAAAAGCTCTCATGTCCTATATCTACACGGCCAAGCTCACGCCACTCATCTTTCATCGGGTCACCGCAGCATTCAAGCACATACGGGCGTATCTCCCAAACATTCTCAGCCTCCCCGGCTGTAAAATATATGTACCATCTATCGTTAAAATAATGGATCTCCGGCGCCCAGATATGCGACCCCATAGGTCCCTTATCATGTTTTTTCCATATTATCTTTGAATTCGCAAACGCCAGACCGTTAAGAGATCTTGCGCAGCGCAATTCTATACAGTCATACTGCGGCACCGAGCCGGTGAAATAATACATCCCGTCATGCAGCAGCACAAACGGATCCGCCCTTTGATAAACGAGCGGATTTCTGTAATTGAATTCCTTATCCATATTGTACCTCGCTTAATTAAATGAAATCGAGCGGGCACAAGGCCCGCTCACTTTTATGACTTTAGTAATAATACCATGTTTCAAATCCAAATACAAGTACCTTTACAAAAAATTAATATACAAAAATATAATACTTAATACTTGATATATGATGAATATTTAATATATATGTCTCTGTGATTGTTTTCCCGCATGATCTATAACATAATCTTCCGTATATATGAGATCCGATATATTTACAAGCTCATATTTTTCGGTCAATGTATCAAGTATTCGCGGAAGGGCTTCGGCAGTATGCGCGGTGCCGTTATGAAGTAAAATTATATCTCCGGGGCCCGTTTTCTCAACCACCCGGCTGTAAATATCATCAGCGGCCGCATCTCCGTAATCTATACCATCGACTGACCACTGGAGATATATCCTTCCGCTGTTTTCAATCGTTCTCACTACATTGTCATTATACGCTCCTGACGGCGCTCTGAATAACTTCGGTACAAAACCCGTTGCCTTGACTACAGCTTTTTCTGCTTTTTCGGTATCCGCAAGTATCTCGTCGGAGCTCATCTTTGTATAGTCATCATGGTTATACGAATGAGTTCCGATCTCAAAACCGGCACGGTAAAGCTTATTCAGCGAGTCACCGTTCTCTTCGGCCCATTTTCCTGTCACAAAAAATGTAGCGGTGCAGTCCCTTTTCTTCAATGTATCTATTATGACATCTATGTCATCATCATTCCATGCGCAGTCAAATGTAAGAGCGATCTTATTGTCCGGTCTTTCAACACTGTATATCGGTATCTCTCTGCCCCCGACCAAAAAAGTCATTACCGCTCTGCCTGACGTGAGACACACCGCGGTTATAACAGCCACGACCGCTATTGCAAAAATGAGTTGTTTTTTGTTGAAAACAAAAAAGTGCATAAAATTACCTCCTTGATCATTTGTAAATATATATCCTTACTAAGTAATTTTATGCACATATTCTTTATATAATAACCAAAATCACACGACAAGATCCGAATTTATATGACTTTTTACAGCATCCACACAGGGATATCGTCATGCCATCTCTTTGGCCCATAAGTCTGCTGCTCTTCGGGCTCGTTTGCAGTTTCCGTTTCTTCATCCGCTTTGCCCGACTCATCTTCTGTTATTGCCGGCTGTTCGGCTTTCTTATGCTCATCCGGATGCTCCTTTCCTCCGAACACTTCCGGAACATCACCTTCACCCGAAAGATATGCTATGCATTTCTTTTCGGTTTCCGGGTCTTCAACAGGGACACTCCCGAATCTTCCCGCAAATATTTTTCCTGTGGTGTTCATAAGTTTATTGCATCCGCGTGAGAATGACGTCATTATAGATTTCATATCCGCAGATATCCCCCGCTCCGTTTCACTTATGAGCATATCCACCCTGCTGTCATAGAACAGGACCGCTTTCGCCCCGTCTCCCAAAAATCTTTCAAAGCAGTCTTTAAAAAGCTCTCTCACTTCTTCACCGGCAAACACCGCCGCATTTGTCTTGACAGTTACTGCGTACATACCGGTACTGCTCACTTCTCTCGCTTTTCTCGCCATTTACTGTCCCTCCTCAAACATTTATATTTATCTTTTCGTTGCTTCCGCAAAGCGCGTGGCTTGCTTTGCCTATATTATATCACAAATCAGCCGGGACACAAAATCTTTTTTTCTCAAAATGTGCTTGTTTGTTATAATTTCAGCACTTTGCACATATTTATCTAACAGCAAATGTACATTATTTCGGTATGCCAAAATGAGCACATCACTTACCGCATACCAACAACGGAGGTGGAGGCATGGAATTTCATGAAATAACAGCAAATAAAGCGGTAAAACGACTCAAAACCGATACAAAAAACGGACTTGATGAAAGAGAGGCAAAGACACGGCTTCTTCGCTGCGGCAGAAACAGGATAGAAGAGCAAAAGCGGCATTCGCTGATAAAAAAATTTTTTGAACAGTTTAATGATTTTATGATCATTATACTGATAGCTGCTGCCGCGGTATCGTACATTACGTCATTGCTGTCCGGCAGTCCCGATCTTACAGAACCACTGATAATACTGGGTATAGTCACTCTTAACGCGCTTTTGGGAGTTATACAGGAAACACGGGCGGAACATTCTCTTGAGGCGCTAAAGCGGCTCTCAGCTCCTCATACCATAGTCATACGAGGGGGAAAAGAGTTCAAAATAGATTCTGAAGAGATCGTTCCAGGCGATATAATACGCCTTCGCACCGGAGACATGGTCTGCGCAGACTGCAGACTCATATCAGCAAATGGTCTCACCGCAGACGAGTCGCCCCTTACAGGCGAAGCGCATCCGGTCTCTAAAGACGCCGATATTTTACTTGACAGTCTGACCGCGGTGGGAGACATGAAAAATATGGTCCATGCATCTACACACATCCTCAGCGGTTCAGCGACTGCTGTCGCGGTCAAGACCGGCATGGACACGGAAGTTGGAAAGATCGCGTCTCTTCTCCTCCGCAGTGAGCATGATGAAACACCGCTTCAAAAGCGGCTTTCTGACACCGGTAAGACACTCTGCTTCACCGCGCTTCTTATCTGCGGCGTAATCTTTATCATAGGCATGATAAAACATATACCGCCATTTGAGATGTTCATGACTTCAGTATCTCTTGCCGTCGCCGCTATCCCCGAAGGGCTTCCGGCAATAGTTACGATCGTTCTCGCGCTCGGCGTAGTAAAAATGTCATCGAAAAACGCTATTGTCAGGAATCTGCCGTCTGTAGAGACTTTAGGATGCGCGACTGTTATCTGCACAGATAAAACAGGCACGCTAACACAAAATAAGATGAGTGTCAACGATATACGAGCAAGAGATGACAGACTGCTCCTTGAACTTTGCTCACTGTGCTCGGAAAACGGAGAGTATATGAATCCTACCGATAAAGCTATCACCGAAGCCGCAAATCGCCGCGGCATGCATTCAGACGCGCTCGACACGCTTTATCCGCGCATCGCTCTCACTCCATTTGATTCTGTCAGAAAACGGATGTCTGTACTCTGCCGATGCGGCAACGGCACTCGGTCCATAGTAAAAGGGGCTCCTGAATTTGTTCTTCCGCTGTGCGGAAGATACTGGACAGGAACAAAAGCCGTGCCTCTGACAAAAGAACTCAAAAAGAAAATAATAAATGATAATTCCGCAATGGCTGAAAATGCACTGCGCGTGATCGCCTGCGCCTTTCGAGACGATTCCTCAGGGACAGAAGCTAAAGAATACGATATGATCTACGTCGGCATGGCAGGTATCGCAGATCCTCCACGTCCCGAAGCTGCCGCGGCAGTAAAAACATGCAGAAAAGCAGGGATACGCACAGTCATGATAACAGGTGACCATGCCGAAACCGCCCTCGCAATAGCCAGGATGACCGGTATAGCCGACAAAAACTCGCGCGCCGTAACAGGGGCAGAACTTGACAAACTCGACGATAACGAGCTGCGCGAAGCAGTAAAAGAAAACAACGTATTCTCCCGTGTAACACCGGAACACAAATCAAGGATCGTCCGCGCTCTTAAAGAAAACGGGGAAGTGACCGCAATGACCGGCGACGGTGTAAATGACGCTCCCGCACTTTCTCAAGCCGATATAGGATGCAGCATGGGCATAACCGGAACAGATGTAGCAAAATCAGCTTCCGACATGATTCTGACCGATGATAACTTCGCTACGATTGTGTCGGCGGTCCGCGAGGGCAGAGCAATATTCGACAATATCAAAAAAACCGTAAAATTCCTGCTCTCAAGCAATATAGGCGAGATCTTAACAGTCCTTTTCGGGCTGATCTTCGGATGCTCAGCTCCACTCACGGCAATAGAGCTTTTATGGGTGAATCTCGTGACCGACTCATTTCCTGCCATAGCATTGGGGCTTGATCCTCCCGATGATGATATCATGGAGCGGAAACCGCTTGATCCCAAAAAGGGAATTTTCTCAGCCGGTCTTTGGGCGTCTATCGCATTTGAAGGGCTGATGATAGGAGCATTGGCAGTGCTCGCGCGATCTATAGGGCTAAATCTTACCGGCGATGAAACAACAGCGCGGACTATGTCATTTTTCGTCCTGAGTGTTTCACAGCTGTTCCACGCTTTCAATATGCGAAGTGAGCATTCTATATTCAAAGCCGGTATTTTTAAAAATAAATACCTTGGCGCGGCGCTTATCCTGGGAACAGCTGCCCAGATAGCAGTCATAAGCATTCCCGCCTCGTCAAGACTTTTCAATACGGTTCCATTGAATGCTATCTGTTTAGTCATATGCATGATCTTATCTGCTATGCCTATCATTATCGTTGAGCTTCAGAAATCAGTAACAAACAGAAATAAAGAATAACTGTAATCATGCACTTTTAGAGATAATATTTTGTTTATTTCACCCAAAATACAAGATAAAATTTAAAAAAGCTTGAAATGGCATCTAATTTGTTATATAATATAGAAAATGAATAGTTAGACTTGAACCAAAGAGGGTTTGAGGCAGTATGCCTCATTCCCTCTTTTATTTTTACACGATAATTACATATATGGAGGGATATATATGACAAGCTTAACAAAACAAAATATCATATCGGATGCTCTCAAAGAATATTTGAAAGCTATATACAAACTTGCACATACCAAAAGTGAAGTACGCATAACCGATATATCCAGATATATGGGTATATCAAAACCCAGTGTGAACCGCGCCGTGAATGCGCTTAAAAGCGTAGGTCTCGTTGAACACAGACCATATGGAAGCATATTCCTCACCGTGCACGGCGAGGAGGAGGGTGAACGTATCCTAAAACACACAGATGCTGTAGCAAGATTTCTATCCTTATCTCTTGAAATAGATCCTGACGAAGCCATTGACGAGGCCAACAGAATAACAAGCAAATTAAGCAATAACACCCTGAGTAAAATAGTAAAACTAATGCAAAATTAGGTATTTTGCACATTTAATATATTATTTTACACGATTTAGCTATGTATTTCTAACAGTATCTATTTTTTTTGAAAAAAAGTGTTGACAAAATCACTTCTCTTTGCTATAATAGTTTCTGTCGTTGAGAGATACGAAACATACGGGAGTTTAGCTCAGCTGGGAGAGCATCTGCCTTACAAGCAGAGGGTCACAGGTTCGAGCCCTGTAACTCCCACCAGGTTTTGTATCTTATACAAACAATACGGTCCGGTAGTTCAGTTGGTTAGAACGCTAGCCTGTCACGCTAGAGGTCGTGAGTTCGAGCCTCATCCGGATCGCCAAATGCT
>CAJFNT010000031.1 GCA_904395315.1 uncultured Clostridia bacterium | reverse complement strand
TTATAGATTCTGATCTGCTTGAGCAGATAGGCAGCTTGACTATGTCAAGACCGGCAGATTCACTTGGCGAAGTCCGCGCGACATTGACAGTATCGACAGATTCAGAAACCTATGTCTTTACGGTTGGTGCAGTGGACGGAGGATCTGTATATGTGGGCTATAATGGCGGGATATATAAAGAGAGCGCATCGCTTTTTGGCTTTATAGATTCCGACGTGTTTAACTATGTAAATAAACTTATATCATATGTGAATATCCTGGATGTATCTGAAGTGCGTTTTGAGTACGATGGAGCAGAGCATTCTTTGAGCGTGAGCGGCAGCGAGGATGATCTGTCATTCAAAGCTGACGGACAGGATGTTGATAAGAGTGAAGCTCAGTCTGTATACAGAGAGATCATCGGCGTAATGGCAAATGCTATGTACGGAGGAGACGCAGTAGGTGACACGCTTTTAAAAGCGACATTTGTCGGCAGGGATGGAACGGATGTCGTTATGGAATACAAGGCATTGAACGAGTATAATGCTGCAGCTTTTAGAAACGGAACAGCATACCTGACAGTGAGCAGATCGGATATAGATCATTTGAAAGATACTATAAATGAATATTTTTCCTCTGACGAGGGTTGAAAATCATATCAATGATAAAGGAGTAAAAAAATGGCACGTTTATGGGAAGGGGTAGTTCCCTATGATAACAAAGAGATCGATTTTGTTCCGTCGATAACTGCATATCCGGCGGAATCGAAAGGCGCGGTGATCGTATTTGCCGGCGGCGCATATGCGATGAAAGCGGCACACGAAGGACCTGTGATGGGTGAGTGGCTGCAGTCTATAGGCATAACAGCGTTTGTTGTTGACTATAGAGTAGCGCCTTACAAGCATCCGGCACAGATATCCGATGCTATGAGAGCTATAAGATATGTGAGATTCTATGCAGAGAAGTATGGTATAGACAGAGATAAGGTAGCGGTCATGGGATTCAGCGCGGGTGGACATCTTGCCGCGTCTGTTTCGGTGCATTACGATAAGGAGATGTATGAACCTACAGACAGAATAGATAAAGAGGATTGTCGTCCAAACGCATCCATACTTTGCTATCCGGTAATAGATATGGGGTTGTTCCGTCATGATGGTTCTCGTCAAAATTTGCTCGGCGAGCATCCAACAGAACGTATGTCGGAGTTTATGTCTCTTTATAAACATGTAAACGAGAATACGCCGGAGGCTTTTATTTGGCATACATCTACCGATCAGGCAGTGCCTGTAATGAACTCGCTTCTGTATGCTCAGGCGCTGAGCGCGGAAAATATACCGTTTGAGATGCATATTTATCCGCTTGGACATCACGGACTCGGGGACGCGCATGAGGTCCCGTATGTAGCAAAGTGGCAGGATGATCTGCGCGAATGGTTCAAGCTGAAAAAATGGAGATAAGTTTATACAAATGAGCTGCCGTAAGCGAATATTGATTCGCTTTGCGGCAGTTTATTTTTTTGCAAAAAAGATGTATATTTTTTCATGGAAAGATAATTTTGTGGGGGGATTGACAAAAACATAGAACTATGATAAAATATTTATGATAATTTGTCATAATATATACATATTTTTTGTATATATTAGCCTATTTATGCTGAAAACAGGGAATAGGAAGGTGTTAGCAATGGAAAATGGCAAGTACATAGATGAAGATGAAGAATTGGTGCATAAAAGTCAGCTTGCTCAGCTTGAGATTGAAGATATGTCGGATGATGTTTTTTCTGATGAAGGGGGTGTGTTTGAACTATCGCATCAGAGTACTTCAGCACATGAAAAAGCAGAGGGATCAGCTCATAATGAGGAATTGTCGCTTCACGATCATGACGTAGATGAGCCTTTTATGCCGGAGGAGCGGACTGAAGAGCCAAATGAGCAGAAGAATATAACGCATCAGGGATTGCAGAGTATGTCAGAGATAGCGATGCATCCCGAAACAATAATAAATGATCAGATGACTCGATCTGGAATAGAGAAGAATGATCTGATATCTGACAAAGAGGGATCGGTATCTGATGCGGAAAGTTTAAGCGGAAAATCAAAGGTTCAACTTGCCCCTGCAACAGAGCAGGAAACTAAAAGTCAATTGAAAACGGCTGGTATACCAGAATCGACAAATTCGTTAGAGTCGATAGATCAACAGAAAGAAAATCGTATGGGCTTTGAACCGGAATCTGAACCAATAAGGAGTGAGGAGTCTGAGCGACAACAAAATTATACTGATGTGAAAACTGCTGAATGCGTTGATGATCAAAAAGGGGGATATGCGGTTCTTAGGAAGGAGTTGAATGAAAAGTACAGAAAAAATGTACTGAATGATTCCGATATTGACAGATATATCGGAGCAGTCGAAAAAAGCATTAATGATGCTGGACTGAGCGGCAGAATGGAGTATATTATTCGAAGTTTTACGGACAGGGATCACCCCGGAGATGCCGCAAAATGTTTTATCGAATTAAAAAGATTGTATAGAGATTCTGTACAGATCATAAATAACAAGAAAGGATCGGTGTTGAATTATGAATGATATGTTGACAAGTCTTATTTTGCCGGGAGTTGTAATACTTCTGGCTGTCGTTATGATAGTTTTATGGATTTTGAATTGCTTGGGAAACAAGAAAAAAAGCGGATTTCACGTTGCGCCGCTGATTGTTTCCGTTATAGGTCTAATCATTATTATCGTATCTGTAGTGATCAATCTTGGTGTTTTAGAACCAAAACCTTTACAGGAACAAATGCCGATTGAATCTCCCGGAGTCACAGAGATTGTTGGACCGGAAGGATCTATGCCTGTTTTGAGCCCAGAGCCATCACAGCCGGTGGGAACGGCAGAAAGAGAGTTAGATGACCAAACTGCAGTTGAAGTACCGGAAGAGGTGCAGAATGGAGATGCGCAGCAACAGCAAGCGCATGATTCGGTATTGAGTGGTGAAGGCATGAATGACAGTTCTTCTCAGGGGAATGGAACACCTCCTTCTTCAGCACAAAACAGCGAGGTAGGAGCTAATTGATATTTTATAGTTAAAATTTGTTCTTTGTGAAAATGGATAGTTCAAATTATATGGCTTTAATCATTATCCGGAAATAAAAATCAATGAAGGGGATATGGACAAATGACTAAAAAGTTGGTCTCAATATTTTTAACTGTGATCACTCTTTTGACAGGAGTGATAGGAATGGTAAATGTTTCGGCAGCGGGTACAGCGGCAAATAAATTTAATGTTGTGTTCGTGCTTGATGCGAGTGGTTCAATGAATCAATCGGATATGAACGGACTTAGATATGATGCGCTAAATTTATTTTTAGGTCTTTTGACTGAAAAAGGCAATCATGTTGGTGATGTTATCTTTACACAGACTGTTGACAGACAGCTTCCAATATCGGAGATACAAACGCTTGATGATAAGAAGAAAGTGCTTGACGATCTTAAGACGATAATCCCCGGTGCAGGAGACACGAATATAGGACTGGGGCTTGCTGCTGCAACGGATATGCTTGATACTCAGAGAAATACCGCGTTGGATTCTGTAATAATTCTCCTTTCGGACGGAAATACTGATCTCAAAGAACAAAGTGCGATGGAGGAATCAGAATATTATAAGGAGTACGCTATAGGTCATGCCAGGGCAGGTAAGTATAGGATATACTGTGTAGGCTTGAATACAAATGGTCAGATGAATGGCAGTGAGCTGCAGTATATAGCTGACCAGACGGGCGGAGAGTTTGTTGAAGTTTCGGATCCCGCTGATCTTTCAAAGGTCACGGAAACTTTTTATAATGTTATATATGACACGCCCTCAAGCACTGAAAAAGTGGTCATAGGACAAAACGGAACAGTTGAGAAAAAGTTCAATGTTCCGGATATAGGAATTGAAGAGGTGAATATACTTGTAAGAGGCCAGACAAGCGGGATACAGCTTGTGAAGCCTGATGCGAGTGTTATTCCATCATCGGATGTAGATCAGCTGTCGCTTAAAACAAATGAGTATACCAACGTGAAGATCACAGCACCGCAGAAAGGGGAATGGTCTGCAGTAATAAGCGGAAACCCCGGAGCGGAAGTAACGATAAGTATGATATCAAACGTTGATCTTGCGGTACGTGCTGAGACGCCTAATCAGAAAGATGTGTATCAGCGGGGAGAAACTGTAAAGATAAACGGCACGATCGTTTCTAACGGCAGCGATGTGACGGATGAAGGTATTTATAATGCAAATAAAGCTGTGCTTCGCTGGAAAAATAACAGCACGGGTGTAGAAGAAACGATAGATATGCGCGTTGAGAACGGAAAATACACAGCTGATGTTCCCATAACAGAACTTGCTACATATGAGGCAGTTATAGATCTCGCTGCGGGTGATATATCAAAGTCAAGTGATGTTCTGACGTTCAATGTGGAAAATTCCCCGCCGCAGGTTCTGCAGAGTACTGTAGAGGATAAGATAGTGCTTTGGCCGTTTAAAGACTCGTCAAAGACTTATGACCTTTCACAGTATGTGAAAGATGATACTGATACTGTACTAAAATACGAGCTCCAAGATTCATCATTCAAGGATGGAGATGTTGTTCTTGACAACGGAATGCTTACAGTGTCGCCTTCTGTAGGAGTGGACGGAGCAATAACGGTGAATGCTATTGATTCGGCAGGGGCATCTTCACCATTGATGTTTGATATACAGGTAGTCAGTGTCACAAAACTGGCAGTAATTATCATAGCTATTATTGCTCTTATAGTTCTTGCTATACTTGCATTCCTTGGTATTCGTCTTGCAAGGATGAGATACCGCGGAAAACTTATAATTCAGGTGTTTGATAAGGGTTCAGGGATGATGTATAACAGACAGACTCACGAACCGTATCGTGGCAGACAGCCGATTGCAAGACTTGATCCAATGGCGCGAGATGTAGGCCTTGATGGAGCTTTTAGACCAAAGGACAGCAGATATATAATTTACGAGTCAAAGCGCCCGTTTTTCTGCACGGCATCACCTGATCAAACGGCACCTCTGAATAAGGTAGAGATAGCATTAGGAATGTCTGTTACGATAAGTGATACAGAGGACTATATGACCGGTGCGAATATAACATATGTCTGAGAATTGTGTTATGCCTATAAATTGAATGAACAATACATAATGCGGTAAAGTGCCGCAGGAAATTAAAAGAATGGAGTGAATACAATATGATATACAGCTCGCTTAAGATCGGACCTAACGGTGGTATAGTGGCCGATATGGAAAAAATATATCAGGATCCGAACTCGATAACGCTTGCCGTTGGTATAGGCGGAACTGGTATTTCAGCATTGAGAACGTTTAAAAATTCGGTGTATACAAGGCTTATACCGGATAATGCTGACAAAGAGGGTGAAGAGCCTCAGTTTAATAAGATAAAGTTTCTTGCTATTGATTCTGATGCGTCAAGCTGTGATGGAGACGGATATTCACGAATATCCCGAAGCGAATATTTTGGTATAGGGGTGAGCAATATTGTTGCTACACTCAATAATAAGTCGGCGCTGGACGGGGATTTTACACTGCAGTGGTTTGACCATGACAATATAAAGGTTGAGACAGCAAAAGACGGTGCTTGCGGTGTGAGAGCGATAGGAAGATATCTTATTGTTAAGAAAGCGAGTGAGCTTAAGACCAAGGTTGAAACGCTTATAAGAAACGCTATGGTCGGAATGACTGATCCAAATATATTTATCCATGTTTTTGCCGGAATATCGGGAGGAACGGGAAGCGGATGTTTTGTTGACACATGCTATATAATCCAACAGGCATTAAGAGACAATGGATGGTTGGATATGGCAAGTGTTATGGGATTCTTTTTTCAGCCGGATGTGAATTTGAGCGATCCGGGCTTCCCGGATGACCTGGCGCATTCACAGTACATAAAAGAAAACGGATATGCCGCATTGAAAGAACTTGATTTTCTTATGAATCTTAAGGATGGATATGAGGAATTTAATCAGGATTACGGCACGTTTAGAATCCAGACGTCGGATCCGCCGGTGAACGAGTGTCACCTCATTTCCACGACTGAGATCGATGGGACCATCCCGGAAAATGCGTTTAGTTATATAATGAATGCAGTCAGTGAGTATGCGCTGAACTATGTCGCAAGGTACAAGGATCCTCGTACAGATCAAGGACTTAATACTGGAAACAGTGATGTAAAAAATGAATTGACCCTTAAAGGTCTTATTGCTAATCTCGTTACTCTCCGTGGAGCGATGCAGAAGAATCATGGAGCGAATTACAGATATAATATAATGGGTGCATCAAGTGCTATAATTCCGTATCGTGAGATAGCTACATATCTTGCTACAGGACTTTTTGGTTACTTTGACTATTATGATAAGGCGCCAAATGAGGCGGATGTGCGCAACTTTGCTATGACAACGGGATTGATGTTCATGGATCTTGAAAGAGAGATCTTGAATGGAGTTGTACAACCAACAGTTCCCGATATGCCTGCGGCTCAGCTTAAACAAGGGAATGCGCCGCTTGTAAACAGACTTAACGCTTGGTATGATCAAACAAGCGGAAAAATGAGAGAGAACTATGAAAAGCTCGTGAGAGATCTTCCGGATGGGAATTGGGATATACCGCAAAATCCCGATTCGATCATTGGAAGGGTGTTTAAAGAACTTATGAACCTTGTCAGAGATCCCGGAAAGGGACCGTATTTTGCCAAGGGGATGCTGAGGCATGATAATCAACTTGCTATTGACAATGTTCTTGAGGGCGTTTTGAAGGAGATCACAGAACGCATACGCACTGAGCAGATACAGAGGAATCTTCGCGAGGAAGAGCTTAATAAGGCTAAAGCTGAATTTGGCAATACCGGTGCTTTGAATCCTATGTTAAATACAAGAAAAAAGAAGTATGTATCGGAGAGTATCCATTGGATAATGCATTTGCATAATCTTGAGCGTCTCAGTATTCTTGAAGATCTTGTCACAAGCCTGAGGCAAAAGCTAAATAAGCTTTACAATAATTATTTTGTGCCGTTGACTACAGTTCTTTCGGATATAAGAGAGACGTTTGATGAAAACAGAAGGTTATTTGCGGCAGGATTGCATCACGATTCAGGAAAACAGTATGTATGGAATATTGTTGAGCTTGCAGGTATACAGGACACGCTGAATGAAGAAATAAGAAAAACACTGACTCGTACTCAGACCGGCGAATGGACCGCTAAGCAGGCTATGATAGATTTTATGTTTATGATGACTGCTCCTATAAATGTTCAGAAATGGATGTCAGGCAAGGAAGGGCTTGTGGCGCTTATGATATCGTCGTTTATAACAGCGAAGTTCAGGGATGCTATAGACAAGAGTATGATCACGTATCTGAGACAGAAGTATAACACTGATGGCGAGAATCTAATAAATCTTATAGCTGAGAATGTTATTGGACAAGGATTGGTGAATAATGCTACGCCTGCGTTCTATGCGGATGATTCTATGTTTGATATAAAGGTAAAAGCGCCGATACAGTGTGTGCTGTCTGTGCCGGAATCAGAGCCGCTTATAGAAAAGGCTGCCGAAAAATATCGTGATGAACACGGTATGCATATGTCGATAAGAAAGACGGCGATACGTGATAGGATCTCAATGATGTGGTTCTACACAGGTGTACCTATGTTTGCATATCGTCCGATAAGAGATTATGAAAGTACATATAAGAAAGCCTCATCACATGGTGTTCACTTGTATGAGAAAGGAGATGTCAAATGGAAGATTTATTTGCCATCGCCTATACCGGCTACCTGTGTGATAGACACATATGAAGATCAGAGATTTGATAGAGCGCGTATAGACAAAGCGGATGAGGAATGGAAGTACGCTGACGAAAAAGAACTGCTTATAAAGAAAGATGATGGCAGGATGTCGATACCTGTGCCTGAAGAGATAGATTTTGATATGTATAAGGCTGAAGCTGAAAAAGGCGATGACGCGCGTAATAAAGTAGTAGAAGAACTTATACGGAAAAAGGAAAATTATCTAAAAGGCGGATCTGAACTTGAGATCAGACTGCCTTCGGGAATAGACCCGAGGCTGCGTGAAAAAGCTAATTTCGATCTGGTGGTCAAATATCCAAAACTCGAAGAACAATTGGCGAAAACGGATGAGCAGTATAAGAAACTTGATGAGATGATAGCTAAGCTTGCCGGAGAATCGGGAGCAAACAGAAAAAAATATATGGAGTTGTTCATACAGGCGGTATATTCCGGAGTGATAAAAACGAACGGAGTGATTTTCCAGTATGCTTATGAGAAAGATGGATTGCCTGAAGAAAAGCGATTCACGAGCTCAACAGGAGATTTTCATAGGATCCCTATATATCAGGCAGCAAATGAATTTGCAACCATGAATGATGTAAGATTGAGAAAGCGTATAGAAAGTGAAACAGCTGCTATTCTTGACAGAAGCATACCGGATAAGGTACTTTCAACAGCTAAGAAACTTGAAAGTTTCTATGATATGGACAGGATGCAGGAATATCTTGATGAGGCTGACAAAGAAGACGAGAGAGATGAAATCAGAGATTTTCTTGGCTCATGGAAGAAACTGCTGCGTAAATTTATAAAGGATAGCGAAGCAGGCGCAGAATTCTTTTAATAATTGAAAATGATGCTGCATAAAAACATTGCAGGATCGTATGCTGAGAGTTCCCCGCAAAGTTTTGCGGGGATATCTGAGAATATGATCGAATGGAATAGTGCTGAATGCACTGATCTAATTTATTATGGAGGCAACAGGGGAATGAATTCTATTAAGGATCTGATTTATAAATCTGCTGAGCTCATTGATAAAGGATGGGAAGTTTTGGGCAATACAAACATGTCATATTGTCCGGTGATCCTTGTCTATGTAGGTGAAACAGCACATTACAACAGAGGCGCAATAATAAAGACTTTAAAAAACAATTGGAGAAATGGCAGTTATATTGAGGAGATTTTGATCCCGCTCGATTACACAGGAAACGATGCTGTATTGCTTGAAAATGTCGATTATGAACAGGATAAAGAGCATGAGGTAATGGGTTCAATATCTGAACTCATAGATATATGTATTCGTAAAAGGATACTTAAAACACCAAATGGTGTGTTTGCTGATAAAAAAAGAATATTTGTCGAGTTTATATCAACATGCGAGGATATTGGCGATTTTTCTCTTATAGAAGATATACTACGTCCTATAGATACGCTTATGGGTATAGATGTATGGAAGAGCCTGTATCTTATGATAGACCAGTCTGAACCGGAATATGACAGAAGAGCGCGTAAGTTTATTAATGAAATGGAATGCAATAGAGATTTAATATTTTCTGATAATGGATTTAGACAGATATATATACTCAGTAATTTTTTATGTGATGGAACTATACTTGATGAAGATGAAATAGGAAGAAACTATAGAGCTGTAGGCGATGTGTTATTGTTGAAAAACAATTATAATATCAATCTCGGGACAAAGAGCAGTTTTTTTGAAAAGTTTAATCAAGCGGGTGTGGTCAGGACCGTGTCATATAATCTTGTCGAAAAACCATGCAGAGAGATAGCAGTCGCGGCATATATGGGGATCATATCAGAGATATTATCAGTAAAGGTAAGAGAAGATCTGTATAAAGGATTTACGACAACTGAGTTTACTTTTTTTGATGATTATTTCAGAACAAATCTGGAACAGAATTTGCCCGGTGCAGCTGATATGGAATATCTGGCTTGGGAACCAAAAGAATTTGAACGGTTAAGCAAGATTGGTTCCGTGAGCCCGGCACAGATCGATAATGCCACAATGGGACAGTGGTCGGAATTTATAAATATGTATTATAGTGACGCGGTAAAAGAAAAAGCGGAAACAAATGAGTTTAGAATGGGCTTTCATAATTATCTGAAGTCAAGATTTAATTACCGGGAAATGCGTGAATGCTTTATGAAGGATGAAGTCAGAGGTGCAGTGGCGAGAGTCGGAACGCAGGCAACAGCATATGAGCGTGGTACTTTGTTTGAGAAGACGGCTGTTTACGGAAGAGAGTGTGCGCGTTCTCTTTATTATGAGAAGTATGCGGTCCCGGTATATGAAAGCACGCTGAATACACTATATGATGAGGCGGATGATTTTGAACATATGGTACGGGTGATAGACAGTTATCTGCCAAGAGCATCTGCTATAATAAGCTCAAAACTTTATTCAAGTATCGGAGAATATTATGGCAGAATAGTTAGGGATTACATAAGAGAGCATCAAACTGAGTTTTATGCGCTTATGGATGTAGACTTAAGCAAAAATGATTTCTATGATAAATTATATGAGTTTTTCAAAAGCATGACCGGAAAATTGGATGTATTTGGTTTGAATTTTGAACAGGAGCTCAGTCGCAGACTTGAAGGTATGGGCAGCGATTTTGCAAAGAGGAATAAAATAATAGAAGAGGCTCTTGTGAGTGATATTGAGGGCAGATGCAGGCTCAATGTTGCGATGGGCGCAAATTGCAGACAGATACATCAGTCGTATTTGGGTAATCCGAGAGCTGATTTTGTTAAACGGCTCATGGGTGATAAAATAAATAATGTATATGACCTGGAAAAAAGTGATTGTATAGAAAATCTGGTAATATATCAGATCGATTCGCTCAGTGATATATTCGGAGGTGCGCAATGATAGTCATAAAACAGGCGGAAGACGAAACGATGGTCCGCAATGTCACAGTTATGAATGATACATCAGGACCATACAATAAGATAATCAATTGGATAGGCAAAGGGGCGGATGGATATATAATAATATTTAGTGATGCTGTAAATCTTGATGCAGTAAAATCTTTTGTCAATAGTATAAATACCTCATTGGAGAATCCAAAAGAACTTGCAATGACCCGAAAGGGGTTGTCTGTACGTGTAGTGACACATTCTGAATTTAAGGGTATGGGTGGAAAGTTTGTCAGCAGAGATGCAATTCTGACCCCTACTCGGGTCACTATTTTTCAATATAGGTGTAAAGATGGTATAGTTGAAATATACGTATCGGACAGTGATTCGTGTGGTACTGTTATTCCGATATTAGTAAATTATACTGTAACCTATAAAAAGCAGATGTTATTTATGGGACATAGACGAGCGTATATAAATATATTAAATAAAAATTGTTTGCCCGGTTCAATGTTTTATAAGGTTACGGGTAGAAGTATTAAATATCCTATAACTAAGCAAATGATAACAAGCGGATTCTCCGTGCCGATAGGCAAAGAAAATATAACTGTGTTTTCCGGGGGGATATTTGGACGATATTACAATGTGAAGCAGAAGAGCATATAAGGAGAAAAACGAGATGGGAATTTTAAATATATTCAAAAAGAAAAACACATCATATGGAAATTCTAAAACACCTAAGTTGGACAAAAATAGATGGGAGCACATAAAGTGTCCATATTGTTTTGAAGAATTTTCTCACACACAAGTGTCATTCAGATCTGAAACAAAGTTTACAAGTGACTATATAAGCGAGCGCGAAATGGAATATGAGCGTGAAGAGGATGAGACCAAGAAAGTAAATCTAAAGCTTATGATCGAGAATGCAAAGAAATATGAGATAAAGCATGACCGCACTTATGGCGCATTCTGGGGAAGAATGGTGGGTGACGAGAATTATGAAAATGATCAGTATTGTCGTATGCCTGTTATAACTCCAGAAGAGGCAAATCAGCTTATATTTGATGAGGATGGCTTTTTGGAAGCGGTGAAGGACGGAGCCGGAAAGAAGACTGAGAGAAGAATATGTCCGTATTGCCACAATTTGCTGCCGCGGTTTTACGGAAAATATGAGATAAGGTTTTTGTCAATAGTAGGAATAACTGCGTCGGGAAAAACAGTCTATCTTTCTCAGCTTATAAATAATCTTGAAGAAGATTTATATAAAGTAGGTTGTTCCGTAATATACAGTACTGAGGCGCTGGAATTCAAAAAAAATCATATTGTCAGAAAAGGGTATCCGCTTCCTGCAGGTACCGTGGTTCGTTTTGTCCCGCCTCTGTATTTTACTATACAGGGCAAGCGCAATGTGACATTGGTTGCCTATGATATTGCCGGAGAGGCATGTGTTGACGTTGAGCGTATAGCAACTTACGGCAGTTTTATTAAGAACTCCGATGGACTTATAATGTTGGTTGATCCGGGACAGTTCAAGGGACTTCATGCTATGCTTGAATCTTCGAGTAATCAGATAAGTTCTGATGATGAAAAAGCATCTCCGACAGCTGTGCTTTCAGCTGTGCATGGCGCATTTATGGGAGGACATAATGCGGCATCCACAGTACCGCTTGCAGTTGTTATATCAAAGAGTGATATGCTTTTTGATGTAACTGACGCTTTCGGAGAGTGTCTTATCCCATATGGCAGCAATATACGGCAGGATGTATCGCAAAGGCCGGATAAGAGTTTTAATGAGATGGAGTATGGAAATGTTAATGCTGATATAACGATGCTTGTGTCGAATCAATTTCCGGCTTTGCATGAGACTGTTACAAGGAATTTTACCAACTATGGTTATTTTGCTGTGTCTGCGCTTGGGTGCGACGTTGAGCCGACTGACGGCGCTTCAGGGGCAAACTGGACCCCTGTAACAGATCCGATGCCGATGCGTATTGAAGAACCTTTATGTTGGATACTTAAAAAATGGGATGTTATTAATTGATGGTTACACAAAACAGGACTATTGTATAAGCGCATATGTAAAAAGGAGAAGGTTATGAAGGTCGAACAGATATTTTATACACGCCTGGGAGGATCGGAGCTTGGTGCGGGATGGCAGACGCGAAAATCAGAGCATTTTGATCCTGAAGCTGAAAAAGGATGTATCTTTCAGTTTAACTGCATTGTAGACAGTGCACTCGATAAATCAAAGAAGTCGCCTGAGTACATATATGCAATGTGGCATTCAAACGGTAAAATATTTAGCGCAAGATCAAAAAAAATAGATGATCAGTATGGACGCGGCAATATCCTTGCGCAGGCGTATGCGGTTAATGAGAATGAATATATATCAGTACTCTCTAAACCATCAAAATATGTTTGTATAAACAGTTTTGAGGACAATGTTTCTGAGACGCCTGAGGTTCTTGAAGACCTGCCGTCATCAGAGGTAGTTACGCTTCGTGATATATGCCATAGATATGGTATAACGTCAGAAAAAATGCAGACAATAGTAAGTCTTATTCTTGCGATCGTATTTAGGCGGTCGTCTCAGGCGGCGGCACAGAGGAGGGCTCTTAAGATCATAGTAGATTGTTCAGATGATGAACTTTGCCGTGCATCCCGAGAAATAATGACGGCAGTATATTCGTTTATGCCGTGTATGCTCCGTCTTAATGTTTCTTATGCAAGCTATGCTCATGAGAAACTTGAAGGATTTACGGTGTTGTTCACAAATAAACCGTGTGATAATTATTGCTATGATATTAATACAGGTGAACGGAAGTTTCCTGAGGAGCTTATTGCGGGTACGGAAGAACCCGCAAGGGTTTTTATAGAAAATAGGACAAATGCAGATTTTCAGCGTGATATAGAAGATTATGTATTGCATAGCGGTCAAGTGTATAATCTTGGTCGCGATGGTATAATTGCTGCGTACTTATATTCTTCAATAAAGAATGGAGTTACGTTTTCTATAGGGGAGAATGACCTTTTTAAAGCGCTTGCCGTTGCGTTAAAAGACACGAGATCCGGTATACAAGATGATTATATAGCTGGTCTTGTTATGTATTACATCGATTCCGGTAAAAAGGTATCGTCAACGCACGCTGACTTATTAGTGACACGATATGGCAAGACTAAAAATGAGAATTTGAAGCGTGCGGTAGATTATTATAATTACAGTTTTTATGCGGGAGACTATAATGACAAGAATTTTTCAAAGTTCTGTTCGCTTCAGCGTACTGCGCCAGAGATATATGAAAACACATTAAGGATAGCAATAGAAAAGGATAAAAAAGAATTTTTGTCGAAGGTAAGCCGTGATATAGCGCGTTCATCGGATACTATGGCAGCATTTGAAAATTGTGTTTCGAATTTGACAAAGCGCGATATGTATTCATATATGATAAAAAGGATATATCTTGACGAGGACGGACATGGATATTCGGAATTTGACACACTGCGGGGACGAGTCCCTAAGTTGTATACCGAATTACTTAATGGGGCGTTGCGGGATGATATTGATCTTCTGAAGAAATATTATTATGATTATTTTATAGATAATGCAGCAGACAATTTCGATTTGCTGGCAGGAGTAAAGGAGTTTCTGGGAAGATCGTTTGATAAGAAGCTGGCTGAAAAGACAATTGAGAAAGCCGGTATCATATTCAAAGGAATGTGCGTGGAGGAATGTTTGCCAAGCAAATTCAAAAAATATATTGATTTGTTGAAGTATATAATAAATGATTATGACGTGCTTGCTAATTATGAACAGGAAGCAAAAATGACTTTTTGGAGTGAGTTCAAACTTGAGAAATGGAGAAGCGATGAATCATACGCATCTTTGAGTATACAATCGAATGATATTTGTAAAATCACATGGCGTCTTGAGAGCATTGCAAACAGATTGAACTCATCAATAATGGGTGATGCTGTATATGGAGTTATAATCAAGGAAATAATCGAAGGCAACAGCTATTCATCTAAAGAGAAAACAGCTATAGTGTCGCAGCTGCAGAAGGCGACAAACAATAAAAGAACTGGATCCAATATTGACGATATAGTGTTAAGGGCAATCAATATTGACAGTATGAAGGTTGATCTGAGAGACCTTGAAAGGCAACTAAAAGTATGCAATCCGGCATCGATCGCTTTTGGATCTTCGCCAATGCTCGAATATGCCGTGAGATATGGAGCTGATCGGCGTGGTGTTATCAATTTGTATGAGAGATTGCTTGAATCGTGCAGTGACAATAAACGACTTATAGAGATTTATAGAAATGCATGTATAAGATCGGGAATACCTTTAAAAATGATAGAGAGAGAGGTGAGCAGAAGATCAAGAACTGATATCGTGCTTGCCTCAAGTGGTGTAACGATAGTTGCGATTGCTGCCGGAGCGGCATTGAGTTCATTGATGCAGTGTATTGGCGGGGATGGGCCGATATGGATGGTTATCAAGATCTTAACGGTTATAATATGTACTGCCGCGATTGCGCTACCGTGTATTATGGTATTGCGTAGAAATAAAGATTTTAGCATACTTACTGCTTTAAGTACGGTAATATATACTGCGGCGCTTACTGTGTTTGGATATAGCCTTATGATTCCTGCCGGCGCTGTAGCCGTAGCAGTCTTTATATTGAGTTTTATTATATAGTTGAGAATATGTAAAATAGGAGGGAAAGAAAATGAGTTTTAATATTATAGCAACTATAGCTTCGCTGCTTGCCGGAGTGATATACTTTTTTCCGGGAGAAATAATGTACAGATTATTACGCGGAACTGTACCTGGGCCGTTGCTTATCGCAATGTATTTCCTTGGACTGGCATTATGCGTATTTATAGTGATCTTTATTCTGAGTAAAATATTAGGCAATTACAGGCATTTGCATTATACTTTTGGGAAGACGATCCTCATGGTGCTGTTGTTCACAATAATTGGAACGCCGCTTGTAAGCGCGGGAACTGAATTCTTGTACGAGCTTGGGATTCAGGCTGCATCAGAACCTAAAAATTATGCATTCCTTATAGATAATTCTGATTCGATGAATTACAGTGATCCAACAAACCAAAGACGCATAGTTGTTGAAGATGTTGCAAATTCATTACCTGAAGATGCTAATGTTGGTATATATACATTTGATGATACCACCAAGCAGATATATGGAATGGGAGATGCAAAGCCGGGTTCAATATCGATACCGGAATGGGCAGTGCAAGGTACCGGCCTCACTTCACTTTATGGATGCATAATTGATGTTGCAAATGCTATGCCATCGGAGTTTACGGATAGCGCGACAAAATTTATTGTTCTTACTGATGGTAATCCTACAGACACTGAAAATACACAGGCGATAGAATTGTGTAATGATTTGAATATATCGGTTTCTTGCGTTGGTTTCGGAAACTACAGTGAGGCTGTATTTATGGATCTTGCAAACAGAACAGGAGGAAACTTTATGGCAGCTGCCGATGCAGATCAACTTAAAAATACTGTATCTGAGATAGTTTCTAAGAATCCTATAAATCGAGACTTAATAAGTGCCCGAAATGACAGTACATCAAACAGTATGTTGTACGCGATTCTGCGTGTTTTATTCTTGACACTTATAGGCTTGGTATTCGCATATCTGAAGTATCTGAACGCATCTCTGCCAAAATTCTCGTTACCGTTCTTTATTATATGCGCAGTATCATCGCTTATTGGTGCGATTATAGTAGAGGTGTTCTATCAAGTATACATAGTAGAGATGATGGGCAGATTTGCGCTGTGTCTTGCCTTCGCATTTACACCGCTTCTTTCGAATAGTAATTATTCGAATATCGGAGGTACTACACTGAGATCTGATACTATGTATGGAAACAATACACCATTTACTACAGGAAATTATTTTTAAATAAAATGAAAAAAATTGAGGATCCAATGAAGGATCCCCAATTTTTTTATACACAAAATTACTTTTATTATTATTTGACCATTGATGCAACTTCTGCTGCGAAATCGTCTTCTTTCTTTTCAAGACCTTCGCCCTTTTCAAAGCGTGCATAGTCAACTACCTTGATTGAACCGCCAAGTTCTTTGGCTGTCTTGTCAATATATTTGGTAACCGAAAGATCTCCGTCTTTGATGTATTCCTGATCGAGGAGACATACTTCCTTGTAGAATTTGTTGATTCTTCCTGCAACCATTTTTTCAACGATATTTGCAGGCTTGCCTTCGTTGAGTGCCTGTACCGAAAGGATCTCTTTTTCTTTTTCAACAACTTCTGCCGGAACAGCATTACGATCAAGGTACTGAGCACCAGCAGCTGCTATCTGCATAGCGATGTTCTTTGCGAATTCGTCAAAGCCGTCTTTGTCAGCACAGTCAGTGTCAAATTTAACAAGAACACCGATCCTGCCGCCGCCGTGGATATAAGTTGCAACAGTTCCTTCGAATCTTGCAAAACGTCTTATATTCATGTTCTCACCGATCTTAGCGATCTTCTCGGTAAGTTCTTCGCCTACTGTCTGAGAACCGCCTTCGATCTGCATCGTTTTAAGATCTTCAACATCTGCCGGATTCTTAACTGCGACTGTCTTTGCAACTGCTTTAACGAAATCTGTGAACTGCTCGTTCTTTGCAACGAAATCTGTCTCAGCGTTTACTTCTATTATAACGCCTACATTACCGTCAACATAATCGAGAACAACACCCTCTGATGCTATTCTGCCTGATTTCTTAGCAGCGGTAGCAAGTCCCTTTTCTCTGAGGAGCTCAACAGCCTTTTCCTTGTCGCCGTCAGCCTCTGTAAGAGCTTTTTTGCAGTCCATCATACCGCAGCCTGTCATTTCTCTCAACTCTTTAACATCTTTAGCTGTAAATGCCATGTTGGTTATTCCTCCTAAATCTTAAGCTGGATTAAAGCGGAGCCGCACCGCTGCGGCTTCCGCATTTCTGTTATTGCAGCCGGACCGCCGAAAAACGGATGAGTCCGGTGTGTGATCAATTTATTCTGCTGCAGCTTCTGTTTCAGTTTCTTCGGAAACAGCTGCGTCCTCTCCCTGCTTTCCCTCAAGGATAGCATTTGAGATCGTAGATGCGATAAGTTTTACTGCGCGAATGGCATCGTCGTTGCCGGGGATAACGTAGTCTACCTCATCAGGATCGCAGTTAGTATCAACTATTGCAACTACAGGTATACCGAGCTTTTTAGCCTCTGAAATAGCTATTTTTTCTTTTCTCGGGTCTACAACGAACATAGCACCCGGAAGTTCCTTCATCTCTTTGATACCGCCGAGGTTCTTCTCGAGCTTGTCTCTCTGGTTCTTGAGCTTTATTACTTCCTTTTTGGGAAGAAGATCAAATGTACCTTCTTCTTCCATCTTATTGATCTGAGCGAGTCTTTCGATCCTCTTCTCAATGGTCTGGAAGTTTGTGAGCATTCCGCCGAGCCATCTGTTGTTTACATAGTACATGCCTACACGCTCAGCCTCTTCTTTTATCGAATCCTGAGCCTGTTTCTTAGTTCCTACAAAGAGAACGCTTTTACCTTCAGCCGCGATATCACGGATAAAGTAGTAAGCTTCCTCGATCTTCTTTACAGTCTTCTGAAGGTCTATGATATAGATACCGTTTCTTTCTGTGAAGATATACGGAGCCATTTTAGGGTTCCATCTTCTTGTCTGATGTCCGAAGTGAACACCTGCCTCCAAAAGCTGTTTCATTGAAATTACGTTTGCCATTATAAAATTCCTCCTGGTTTAGTCCTCCGCATAAATCAGCTCTGCACCGACCGCGGCAAAACGGCAACGGGCGCAAACCATTATGCGTGCGTATTTCTCATACCAAATTATTTTATCATTTATGTGTTGATTTGTCAAGGGATTGATACCAAAAAATCGCATAAAAATGCTGAATTTTAAATTTTCATATGCATTATAGATGTGAAAAATGCCTATAATATCGAAAAGATATATTTTAAGTTGTATAATTGCGAAACATTAGTTTCGCAATCACCTATATAGTACTTTAAACATAAGGAGGCAGCGTTTTATGCTTATAATCGTTATAAGGACTCTGATCCTATACATTGCGGTGATCTTTTCGCTTAGGATCATGGGAAAGAGACAGATAGGAGAACTGCAGCCTTCAGAGTTGGTTGTTGCGATAATGATATCAGATCTTGCCACAGTTCCTATGGCGTCGGTAGACATCCCATTGCTTTCAGGCGTGGTACCAGTGCTGACGCTTATCATTGCGGAAGTTATAACTTCATATATGAGCCTAAAAAGCAGACGTGTACGAAAGTTTATAACGGGAGAACCTTCCGTTGTGATATATGACGGAGTCATAAATGAGAGGGAGCTTGAAAGGCTTAGGTTCAATATAAATGATCTTTTGGAAGAACTTCGAATAGCCGGTTGTCACGATATTTCCGATGTTGCGGTCGCGGTTATAGAAACAAGCGGAAAATTGTCTGTCATTCCGCATGATGGCGCAAGAGCTGTTACGGTTGAGGATATGAAGCTCGGAAAAGTCAGGCACGAAGGTCTGCCGTGCGCCGTGATCTCTGACGGGCGAATAAATAAACAGGAACTTAATCGAAGCGGGAAAAGCGAGAAGTGGCTGTTAAACGAAATCAAAAAACGAGGGGCGAATAGTGTTCGTGAAGTGTTTCTTGCTTCTGTGGATGCAGAAGGAGAGATATACGTACAGTTAAAAGGGGACATGCGTGCTGAGAAGAGGGGGCGCGTGAAGTGAAAAGTCTTATAACAGCGCTCGTGATAGCCGCTTTGCTCGGTATCGGAAGTGAGATATATATGTATAGATTGGAGAATGCCTCATGGGAGCTTTCAGCAATAAACAGCGAGGTGTTTGAGGCAATAAATGATGAGGATTATGAAAAGGCTATGGAAGCCATAGACAGACTCAGTGAAAGGATGGAGGATGCTGAGATGTTTTTCGGGGCAATGGGAAATCATGAGGAAACCGACAGTATAAATGTTAATATTGCGGAGTTGCGTGGATATACCGAGAAACGATGCAAGTCGGATGCTGCTGCCAGATGCCGTGTCCTTTCATATTTATTTGGTCATTTACCGCAAAATTCTCGTTTAAGACTTGAGAATATATTTTAGGAGAATTTTACACAAAATTTACCCGTATTTACGTAAATTTAAAAAAATAACTTGACAAGACGGGGATTTTGTTATATTATATACCATAAATAGAACAGTTTTAAATAACAGAGGATCCCACGGACGGAGCGATGGGGGATCTGATTTGGAGGTTAGCACATATGAAAAAGAATTTTATATACTCAATTGCTATTGCGGCGATGCTTTCGGCTGCGCTTGGAGGATGCTCTTTGAGCGGTGAGCCTACAGCACCGGAATCTGCCGATCAACCGGTCCCAACGATAAGGGTAATGAGTGAATACGGTCTGATGGATGGATTTACTCAGTATAACTGTCCGGACGGAGGATTTTCGATACAGCTTCCGGAGGGAAGTGTCATAAATGACGATGATGCAAACGATGTTACGATCACCGTTGCAAGTGATTATGACAATGCGGATATGATAAACATAAGGAAAGAGACGAGCGGAGTGTATCTCATAGAGACATCTGATCAGCTGCGTGATATGCTTAAAGATGACAGCTCTATAGAAGTGACAGGTTTTGTAGTGTTAAGTCTTGACGGTGAGTATAAAGGGTACAAATATTCATATAATTCTATAGGCAATGACGAGCTTAAAGGTGTTGTGAGTATGTACATGAATAAAGACGGTTCTGCTTATCGTGTTAACGGTATAATAAACAATGGCGGAGATGCGGCTAATATAGAGCATATGAACACGATAGTAGATACGTTTGTAACATATCTTTAATGAATAACATTCAAAAAATTGGATAAAAAACGCGGTATTTGCCGCGTTTTTTTTATACTTGACAAAACATACTATGTGTGATATAGTATTATGCGAAAGGGGGTATTGATTTGGATTCTCAGTTAAAACGTGGAATAATAGATATATGTGTGCTATGCGCTCTGAAAAAAGATGATTCATACGGATATAAGATAATAAAGGATCTGTCTCCTCATATAGAGATAACCGAGTCTACATTGTATCCTATATTAAAAAGACTTGAGAATGCCGGATATGTACGAACATATAAAGTAGAGCATAATGGCAGACTTAGAAAATACTACAGTATAAGTGAGACCGGAAATAATAGGATATCAGAGTTTGTTGAAGAATGGAAAAGTGTTGTTAAAGCGTATGATTATATAAAAGGAGTGTGTGATGATGGATAAAAAAGAATTTATAAAAGAGTTGGAACAATATCTTTGCGATCTGCCCAAGGATGAGAGAACACGTTCGCTTGATTTTTACTCCGAGATGATAGATGACAGAGTGGAGGATGGTGAGAGCGAAGAGGATGCCGTTGCTGGACTGGGCAGTCCGCGATCTGTCGCGGAGGGCATAATGGAAAACACGGCGGGTAACATTTCAAGAAGAAGTAAGATAAGCCCGTGGATGATAGTTCTGGCTGTCATGGCATCGCCTATATGGCTGCCGATATTGGTATCCGCAGCGGCGGTGGCGCTCTCTCTGTTTGTATCAATATGGTCAGTCATATTGTCTTTTGCGGCGGCGGCGCTCGGCATAGCGGCGGGAGCAGTTGGCGGAGCGGCGGTATCCGTGGCAATGTTTGTGACTCAGCCGTTTATGGATGCTGTATTTATCCTTGGCTGTTCGATCATGCTTGCGGGTATAGCGATATTTGCCGTGTATGCGGCTGAAAGGCTCATAGTATTGTCGGCAAAGGGGACAGCACTGCTTTTTAAATGGTCGGTATCTGCCGCAGGCGCTGCTGGAAGGAGGAAAGTATGATGAAGCTCAGAAACAAGTTTTTTATTGCCGGAGGCATACTTATAGTATCTGGAGCCGCTATATCCGGAGCCGCATTTTTAGCCGGAGCGGGACAGCACTATGAGACAGCGGAATATAAGACAGTGGATATAGCCGCGGAAAACATACGCATTATGGCAGAACAGCATGATATACGTGTGGTAAAAGGGGATTCCATAAAGCTGACTTATCCTGAAGGTGACGGTATGACATTCAGCGGAGGGCTTGAAGGAGGTACGTATATCGCGGAATATAAGAGGAAGCCGGAGATCTTCGGTCTTAATTTTGAAAGAACGAAAAATTATATGGATATCGTGCTGGAAGTACCGGAAGATTTTGGCGGAAGCATCGATATATATACGGATATGGGTGACATATCATGCAGTTCTGTCAGCGGCAGCATGATAACGCTCAATACTGATATGGGCGATATAGACACGGAGAATACTGAGGGAAGCCTTAGCATATCGACCGGTATGGGGGACGTATCGTGCGATTCGGTCTCGGGAGAAACTATAACGCTTGACACTGATCTGGGAGATATTGAAGCGGAGGATGCGGACGGAAATATAAACGCCCGCAGCTCCATGGGAGATGTTAAGATCGACTTGAGCGGAGCCAAGGACGATTACACCGTAAACGGAATAGGCAGCGGTAGCGGTACTAAAAAAGTCACTGCGGAAACGGATCTTGGAGATGTGAATATAGGATATATGAGATGATCATGTTTCTTTTATTACTGCGCGGCTGAGCCATCTGCCTCTTATAAGACGGATAAGGAATATGATGCCGCGGACGCATAGCTCGCCGCACATCGCTATCCAGACGCCTTTTAGGCCAAAATATGGTGTAAGCAGTGCCGAGGCGGTTATTCTTACGCACCACATGGACAGAAGATTCATAAGTCCCGGGACGAATGTATCTCCTGCGCCTCTCAAAGCTCCTACCGCTACTATTGATATAGCGAAAAATGGCTCTGCCCATGCTTCTATACGCAGAACGCTTACTCCCAGAGCGCGTATCTCGTCAACGGGCGTGAGCATGGCAAACATTGCAGGCGCGAATATGAACATTAATGCGCCTGTGACCGTCATCATTGCCGTGCCAAGAAGCACAGAGATCCATGCATACCGTTTTGCAAGCTTTTTATTGCCTGATCCCATGCTTTGCCCTACGAGAGTTGTCGCTGCGGCTCCTACGCCGTAGCCGGGCATGTAACAGAAGCTTTCGGCGGTCACAGCGAGCGAGTTTGCCGCTACGGAGATCGTGCCGAGCGGCGCTATTATTTTTGTTGATGCTATCTGAGCGCCGCACATTGCCGTGCGCTCCATTACGACCGGCAAGGCTATCCTTGCCGCTGTCTTAAGGCACTGATGCCTTATTCTCCAACTGCCGTTTTTTGTGAGCCGCAGTGACGGCGAGCGGAAGCATGCTGCAATGAGCATGAGTATAGCCGTCACTGCCTCGGCGAGCGCCGTGCCGAGCGCCGCGCCGGCAACGCCCATTCCTGCTCCCGGTATCGTAAATGTGAGAGATGATATTGTAACGGCTCGTGTCGGGAATATAAGAAAGTAATTGAATACAACATCGAATCCGCACATTGCGGCATTCAATATGCTCGGAGTTTTCATATCACCGCTGCACTGAAGCATATTGCCGGTAAGCTGGCGCAGCTGTACAAATGGCAGCGCCGCGGAATATATAAGGAAATAACTTGTTGCGCCTTCTTTTATATCGTCTCCTCCGCCGAGCCATACGGGAAGGGACGGACTTATCGCCACGCCGGCAGTTGCGATGATCAAGCCAAATATCACAGCCGTTATGAGCGACTGTCTGAAAACGTTTTCCGCTTCTGTGTGCCTGCCCGCACCTATGAGCTGAGCAGTCTGTACAGAAAATCCGGTCGCAAGAGAGATGCACAGTCCGCCGGCGAGCCATGTTGATGTGCTGACGAGCCCTATCGCCGCTGATGCTTCAGCGCCGAGGCTGCCAGCCATTGCCGAGTCTATGTACTGCATTACTATCGAGCTGATCTGCGCGAGTATCGCCGGTATACTGAGGCGTATAACGATCATGATAAGCTGCCTTATAGGCAGAGAGCTGTTAAGGCTGTCTTGTACAGTGAATTTATTCTTCATATTTACCTCGAAATATAACGCAGGCTCAGATGGAGAGCCTGCGTTTTAATATGTTCATTATTTCATTATTTATATCCTCGATCGTCCGGATCATGCCGTCTTTGACACAGAGCACGTGCTTCCAGCCGAAACGTTCAGATATGAACACTGCGTTTTTGTAGCTCGCCTCAAGATATTCGCGGCTGCGTTCGTGTATATCCTTGTTTTGGCTGTGGTCTATTTTGTTTTCACGCTCTGCCATAAGCTTTTCGGCATATTCCGGCGGCATGTCAAGGAATACGGTCACATCCGGCTTTGGGAGACCGTATATATTATATTCAAGATCATAAAGCCACTCGGAGAATTTTGCCTTTTCGCTGGCGGGAAGCTTTGACGCCTGATGTATCATATTTGACGGAACGTATCTGTCAGCTATTATCACGGTGCCATTTTCATAATCATCGCGCCAGTCACGGCGGTACGAGGCGAAACGGTCCGCCGCGAAAAAGGTGGATGCCGCATAGGCGTTCACATCCTCGGGACGGCTGCCGAAATCACCGTTCAGATACATACGCACGAGCGCGGATGATTCCGAGCCGTAGTCAGGAAATGAGATGAGTCTCGCACGTGTCCCGCTGTCTATTAGACGTTTATATAAAAGTTCCGACTGTGTTTGTTTTCCGCTTGCGTCGACTCCATCTATCGCTATCAATGTACCCATAGCCGTCAGTCCTGCTTATACTTTCTGCCCTTTAAAAGGACCGTCATTCCGAATTTGGGGAGAGCAAGCATCCTGCCCGCGCGACTCGGCTGCTTTGCAAGACGATACAGCCATTCTATGCCGTGGTCACAGAAGAATTTCGGCGCGCGCTCAGCAGTGCCGGCAAAAACATCGAGACTGCCGCCTATTCCCATTGCAACACGCGCGCTGAGTTCATCGGCGTGACGCGAGATCCACTGCTCCTGCTTGGGTGCTCCAAGGCATACGAATATAAGATCCGCACCCGAATCATTTATTTCTTTAACAATGGCAGGCTCGTCCTCGGGCTTGAAATAGCCGTTTCGGCAGCCGACGATCTTAAGCCCCGGATATTTCTTAAGAAGCTCTGACTCTGCTTTTTCCGCTACCCCCGGTTTGCCTCCAAAGAGGAACAGCTTGTGCTCCGTCCCTGCGATGCGTTCCAGCACATGGCAGGCTATATCATAGCCTGCGGCGCGTTCGTTTATCGGTTTCCCCAATATTTTTGAGGCATATACGACGCCGATGCCGTCCGCGGTCAGGAGTTCGGCATTGTTCAGAAGATTTCTGAATGCCTCGTCCTTATATGCTGCCATGATTATCTCAGAGTTTGGAGTATATATCTTATGAAGCCCCTGTTCTCCCAAGAATCCGATGATTTTATCGGCTGCTTCAGTGATGCTTACCATATCAACATGTACGCCCAGAATATTTACCTTGTTATCCATAAAGAATATCCTTTCTGATATACGATCATATCCATAAAACATAATTGCCGGGAAATCTGTAATCCCCCGGCGTATGCATGTAACTGTTATTATCTCTCGCCGATCGGTATATAATCCTTTTTATCCACTATTGATTTGTAAGCGGGACGGATTATACGCGAACAGCCGATCGTTTCCTCAAGCCTGTGTGCACACCAACCGGTGATCCTTGCTATAGCAAAGAGAGGAGTATACATTTCGGGCGCAATACCGAGCATTTTGTAGACAAATCCGGAATACATATCGACATTTGCGCACATCACCTTGTGGTTGTTCTTGACATTCAAGAAGCAGCCGGGTGTAAGTTTTTCCACTTTAGTATAAAGATCGAATTCTTTCTTCCATTCCGGGTTATTTGCAGCAAGTTTTTCCGCGCGTTCTTTTAATAGTATGCACCTTGGATCGCTGTATGTATATACCGCGTGTCCCATGCCGTATATAAGTCCGGCATGATCAAAAGCTTCTTTTCGAAGTATCTTTTCAAGATATGAAGATACTTCATTCTCATCCTCCCAGTCTTTTACATTTGCTTTGATGTCTTCCATCATTGCCATTACTTTGGCGTTTGCGCCTCCATGCTTAGGTCCTTTTAAGGAACCTATTGCTGCGGCTATTGCGCTGTAAGTATCGGTACCGGATGAAGAAACGACTCTTGTGGTAAACGCGCTGTTGTTTCCGCCTCCGTGCTCAGCCTGAATCATCAGCATGACATCAAGCATTTGCGCTTCCTGATGCGTGTATTTGTTGTCCGGGCGCAGCATATACAGAAGATTTTCTGCGGTAGAGAGATCCTTCTGAGGAACATGCAGATAGAGACTGTCGCCGTCATGATAGTGACGTTTTGCCTGATATCCGACTGCTGCCATTACGGGCAGACGCGCTATAAGCTCTGTCGATTGTCTCAATATATTGACAACCGAGATCTCATCCGGGTTACTGTCATATGAATATGCTGCAAGAACGCTTCTTGCCATTTTATTCATTATATTTTTTGACGGCGCCTTTAGGATCATATCCTCTGTAAAGCCGGGAGGCAGACGGCGCAGTTCTCCGATAAGATCTGTAAAATGGTCAAGCTGCGACTTATTGGGTAGCTTCCCGAATAAGAGCAGATATGCCACTTCTTCAAAGCCGAAACGGTCTTCTTGTTCACAGTTGCTGACGATGTCGATTATATCATAGCCTCTGTATTTGAGATGTCCCTCTGCCGGTATCTTTTCTCCGTCCTCAATATAGTAACCGATTACCTGACCGATGGATGTAAGACCTGCCATTACGCCTGTCTCATCTTCATTTCTCAGACCGCGCTTAACTCCGTAAGCTTTGAAAAGTTCTTTTGGGAACGGCTTGTAAAGGTCTTCGGCCGCTTTATAGAATTGTTGTCTCTTCTTTTCTATCTCAGCCTGGTTTTCGATCTCTATCCCCATATCGTTTTCGTGCATAAGATAACCACGTCCTTTCTGTTATTATTTGTGTTGTTGGCTCTATGCTGTATGCTCTTAGAATAAGCTCAGCTGTGTGTTTTCCTGTTTAGGTGATTTTGCGGCAGCAGGAATAGATTTTATCCTGTAAGCATATATATCATCTATGCCGCAGTTCTCGGCTTCTTTGACGAGAACAGGTCTGGCGCCGCTTTTGGGTTGCTTTACCACCTGTACGCCTTGTGTGCTCTTTGTGGATTTAAGAGGCACAAGGGAAGTATTAAGACACAATATTTTGTTTGTATCTGTGAGAACAGCTATATCTGTATCTTCTCTTATGAATTTGATATCGCTTATGGGTGATTTGCTTGAATATGCACCAACCAGCTTTTTTCTGTTTGTTTTTGTTTCGTAATTTTTTAGCGCTACTTTAGCCATTTTTCCGTTTTCGAATGTGAACAGCATGAACCCTTCGAAATCCTTCGTAACTACAGTATACACTATTTTCTCGTTTTCTTCAAGCCCTAAAATTCCCGGTAGGTACTCGCCAAGCGATGCTACCTTGCAATCCGGCATGTCATACGTCTTAGTTTTGTATACATTGCACATATTTGAGAAGAACAACAGCTCAGATTTGTTAGTTGTTTCGGCGGTCATTATTATCTCATCATCTTCTTTGAGTTTGTGCTCAGAGGTTGTTGAACGCAGTGAAGCGGCAGTGACTTTTTTTAAGTATTGTCCGCGCGTGAAGAATATCGTGAGAGGGTAATCCTCTATGTGCTCATCCTCTTTATACTCTGAGAGAGAATCCGCATCTATAAGAGATGTCTTTCGGTCTTGACCGTATTTTTTTGATATGTCATTGAGCTGCTTTGCTATTTGCTTTTTTATCAGCTTGTCGCTTGCGAGTGTCTTATTGAGCTGAGCTATATCCTCTGTAAGTTTTTCGATATTATCAACATTTTTCAATATATATTCTTTATTAAGATTTCTGAGCTTGATCTCTGAGATATATTCAGCTTGTATCTCATCTATCTCGAATCCGGCCATAAGATTGGGGATGACCTCGGAGTCGAGTTCGGTGTGGCGTATTATAGAGATCGCTTTATCGATATCAAGCAATATTTTTTTAAGACCCATTAGCAAGTGTAGTCGTTTGCTTTTCTGTTCAATATCGAATTTGATCCCTCGGCGTATGCATTCCATGCGGAACTTTACCCATTCACCGAGTATTTCGCGCACCCCCATCACTCTTGGGACTGCTCCTATCAGTATGTTGAAATTACAAGCGAAACTGTCTTCAAGCGTAGTGAGTTTATAAAGTTTGAGCATTAGCTCGTCAGGGTCGGTACCGCGTTTAAGATCGATAGTCAGTTTAAATCCGTCAAGTCCCGTCTCGTCACGGGCATCCGATATCTCGCGAAGCTTATTTGATTTCAGAAGCTCCATTATTTTGCCTATGATAGCCTCGCATGTGGTTGTGTATGGTATTTCTGTTATGTCAATACAGTTATTGTCTTTGTCGTAAGAGTATTTTGCGCGCATTTTAAAGCTGCCGCGGCCTGTTTCGTATATTTTTTTCATTTCACTTCGATCGTATATGATGCTTGCTCCAAGTGAAAAATCGGGCGCCGGCATGATGTCTATCAATTCGGTGTTTTCATTTTTCATATATGCGATCGTTGCTTCGCAGACTTCGCGGAGGTTGAATGAGCATATATTGGATGCCATTCCGGCGGCTATACCTT
>CAJFNT010000030.1 GCA_904395315.1 uncultured Clostridia bacterium | reverse complement strand
TTATGCGAGAGCTATTGATAAACTTGCTGATAGCACGGCCGTATCAGTGACAAATATATTGTCAGGTACTGAAAAAATTTCAGCAGACAACCTAATGAGACTTTCAAAAATGAAAGATGACGATATAGAATACTTAAAAAAATTATTTAATAAAAACTATCATAAGTTAGCAGGATATATATTTATAAAGAATCAAACTATCCAGATCGATGATTTACCACAGACAGGCGCAATAGCAATGATAAAACAAATGCCTCAGCATGATCCGGATGCTATGTTAAACAGTCTGTCATTTACAATTCCATCATGGATAGGTTCTATAAAAAGAGCTGTCTGTGCATCGGATCTGTCCGTAATTTCAAGTGATACCCGTATTGCACTGAAGGGGCAGTTAAGCGACTTGAGCAACGTATTAGCTAAAATATTAGTAAGATTAGAGGAAAACAATAATGAATAATTTTCAAGAATTTATACCACAAGTGAATTTTGAATTGATCCCTATAAAAAATCTTGTTTCTAATCAAGAATATCAGCGGAATCTTTCTCCTGCACATGTCGAAAGGGCGGCAAAACATTTTGATCTATGTCAGGTAAATCCAGTTAAAGTAAGCCGCCGTAATGGCATTAATTATGTTTTTAACGGTCAGCACACTATAGAGATCATTGCGCTTGTATCCGGTTCTCGTGACACTCCTGTATGGTGTATGGTATACGATGATTTAGAATATGCACAAGAAGCTGATATATTTGCGAACCAGATGAAATATGTAAAACCACTTTTACCATATGAAATTTTTATGACACACGTCGAGGCGGGTAATGATAAACAATTGCTCATAAAAGACCTTGTTGAGTCATTTGGACTAAAAATAATCTCCGGAAAGAGAGTAGGTGGAATTTGTGCGGTTAATACCCTAGAAAGGATTTATGACAGATATGGTTTTCAAATTTTGCATCGAGTTCTTTTTCTATGTATCGGAACTTGGGAAGGTGATTGCAATTCCTTAAGTGGAAATATTTTAAGCGGGATTGCTCACCTTGTCGCAGCGTTTGGAGACGCATTAAAGGACGATATATTTAAAGAAAAGCTAAGTCGTGTATCCGTAAAAGAAATTTCACGTACAGCTAAGGAACGCAGAAATGGTTCGATGGGATACGCTGAAGCAATATTGATAGAATATAACAAAAGATTGAAAAATCCATTAAAATCAGGTAGGTTACGAAAATTTGAACTACCCAATAACTACTCATGACTGAATGGAATAATATTGCAGATAGCAGCCGAAACATCCCGATAACTGACCGTTTCAGTCGGATGGGATATTGAATCGATCATAACTCACGATTTTCTGTGGGAGTGCCGGAAGCAATTGAAACTGCTGACGATGTGCAGCAGGCACTGAACGTTGTGATATATTATTAAATTATATGTTTTAAAGACGGCCTGAAGGCCGTCTTTTTTCGATTTCAGCTATGATTAAAAGTGATCTACAAAAACGGCTTTACTACTTTATTTCATTCGCTTTACGCGGCCTGTGCATTTTGCAACAGCCACCTTTGTTTGACGGTCTTAACGCGGGCATACACCTATGCTCGATATATACGGTGCTTCTGATGTGCGGAGTCGAATTCCGGATGACCGCTCCGCCTGCCGATGCCGATCACGCGCGGCTTTCGAGTATCGCTTCGGTCATCCTTACCGCGCGGAGATTTTCCTTCACATCGTGTACCCTCACGAACATCGCGCCTTTCATGCAGGCGATGACAGACGTCGCCACGGTACCCTCAACGCGTTCTTCGCGCGGGAGATCGAGCGTGAGCCCTATCATGGACTTGCGGGACGTCCCGAGCAGCACGGGATAGCCGAGGTCTTTAAGGCATTCGAGCCGATTCGTGATATACAGATTTTGTTCGAGCGTTTTCGCGAAGCCCACGCCGGGATCGAGGATGATCATGCTGTCGGGGATCCCCGCGTCCTTTGCTATGGCGATGCTTTCGCGCAGGTCAGAGAGAACGTCGTTTAGAAAATCACCGTACATATCATTCTTTCGGTTGTGCATAAGGCAGACGGGCACGCCGTATCCCTTTGCGTGAACGGCGCAGTTTTTGTCATATTTCAAGCCCCAGATGTCGTTGAGCATATCGGCTCCAGCGTCAAGCGCCGCTTTCGCTACCGCGCCTTTGTATGTGTCGACCGAAACGGGGATGTCGAAATGCTTTTTTACCTCGCGTATCACCGGGACCACGCGCGCGATCTCTTCCTCGTCCGGTATGAGCGTGTATCCGGGGCGCCTCGATTCGCCGCCTATGTCGATGATCTCCGCGCCGTCGTTTATCATATCCTCGGCATGCTTGAGCGCCGTTTCGACCGTGTTGAATCTGCCGCCGTCCGAAAACGAGTCGGGCGTGACATTGAGTATCCCCATTATATGAGTTTTGTTCTCGTTGAATGTTTTGTTTCCTATTATCAAGTTATTGTCTCCTCTTAATGTTGTATTTTAGGTGAGCGAATGTTCTGCGGCTGCTCTATCTCACGTTTCTATCGTGTTGTTGCGCTTTTCCTCGGGCCAGTAGCATTCGTCTGCCGCTTTGCATGAAAAGCAAAGACGTGACCGTTTATCGGCGTCATAGAGCACGGCTCCGAGCGTCCCCGGAAGTGTTCCTTTTTTTCTATGACCGAGGATCGCCTCAGCGGCGGCTTCCGTTTCCTCGTCCGAAAAGCCGCAGTCCGGCATTACCTTTCTTGCGATCTCCGCGCCGGCTTCATGGTGCGGCTTGCCGCTGTAGCGTCCTGTATCGTGCAGCAGAGCGGCGGCATAGAAAAGTTCCTTGCCGATGGGGAGGTGGTTTTCAAGTATCATTATGTATCCGATCCTTGCCGTGTCGAGCGAATGCTCGATGTTGTGCAGGCAGAAGATCCTGCCGCGCTCTTTTTCGTTTATCCTGTCCATGCACTTTTTGAAGAGCGGGTGCTCATATATTTTTTGGCATCGTTTCATCGGTCTTTTCCTTTCTGCTCCTGTATTATCTTTTTCGCGTCGTTCAGGATCGAAAGTGATCCGAATATCAGTATATTGTCATGATCCCGCGACGAGGCCGCTGAGATCGCTTCGCGAAGCGATCCGGAATCGGTCACCTCGGCTTCGTGGCTGCGGAACTCGCGCGCTAGCAGCGCGCTGTCAAGCCCGCGCGGACCGGCGGGGCGTACCGTGTAGACGTGTGACGCTATTGGCGCTGTGACGGCGGCTATCCTATCGTGATCCTTGTCTTTGAAACAGCCGCATATGAGCGCTGTGCGGCCTTTTAAGTATATCTTCGCCGAGCTGACGAGCGCCTCGGCGGCGTCCGGGTTGTGCGCCCCGTCAAGTATATATTTTCCTATACGTTCAAAGCGGAACGGCCATCTTGCGGATTCGAGCCCCTGCCGCACAGCATTCTCGGCGATGCCGAGAACAGCCGCCGCTTTCACGGCGATCGCGGCATTCCGCGGCTGGTATGTCCCTTTGAGCCGTATGGAGAGATCTTTTGTGTCCCCAAGGTCAAAGACTGTGCCGTTTTCGGTGAATCGTTCGTTAACCGGTCTGTCAGCGGTGAAAAGCTCTGAGCCCGCCGCTTCAGCGGCGGAGCGTATCACGTCCGCGGCCTCTTCGGGCTGTATCGCTGTCACAGCCGGGCAGCCGGGCTTTATGATACCCGCCTTTTCCCGTGCTATGCTTTTTAGATCGCCTCCGAGGAACGCTGTATGGTCGAGTGAAACGGAGGCTATGACCGAAAGAGCGGGGGAGGCGATGATATTTGTAGAATCGAGCCTGCCGCCCATCCCGCACTCGATCAACGCATAGTCCGGCTTCAGCTTTTCAAACAGCAGGAACGCCGCGGCGGTTTCCGCCTCGAATGAGGTCACATAAATGTTCTTTTTCTCAAGCGATCTTATCGCGGGGACAAGCTTTTCGACACACTCCGCATAGTCGGCGCCGCTCACGGGCGAGCCGTTGAAGGTGAACATTTCAAGATGGTCGGCGACGGCGGGAGATGAGAATCTGCACACATCAGCGCCGCTGCTCATGAGGATGCTCTCGAGAAACGCGCCCGCAGAGCCCTTTCCGTTGGTTCCGGCGATATGTATGGTCTTTATTTTATCCTGCGGATCGCCGAGAGCGGCGCAGAGCGCCGATATACTGCCGAGCCCGGGCGAAATGCCGCGCGCCGACAGCCCGTCAATAAACCGCTTGGCTTCTGTATAATTCATTTTTTGTCCTTTCGCAGCCGCGTTGCGCGGCGTATCGTTTTTTAGATGTATCTAATTATACCACAGTGCCCGGCGATTTGCAATAGCGCCCGTGATATCCGTTGCCCATTGATTGCTGATGATCCGGCAGCAGGCTCCGCGTTTGAAACGCGCGGCTTTTTTATTGCGCGGCGGGCATATCATCGAGGGACTTGAAGACGTATCCCTCTTCTTTTGCCGCGTTGATGATCTTTTCGAGCGCGGCGGCGTTGTCGGAGGATACGGCATGGAGCAGTATCACGGCGCCGTCGTGCAGGTAGGGCATGACGCTTTCATACGCGTGGTCGGCGCCCTGCTGTGTGTTTACATCCCAGTCCTTGTATGCAAAGCTCCACATGACGGTCTTCATGCCGAGATCGCTCGTTACGGCGAGCGTCCTCTCGCTGAATTCACCCTCCGGCGGACGCATATACTTCATCTCATATCCGTACAGCTCACGGCAGCGGTCGTTCAGCTCTGTTATCTCGGTCTGCACCGTCTCAACGGGCTGCTTCGGCAGGTTGAGATGGTGCACTGTGTGGTTGCCAACGATATGCCCCTCCGCTATCATGCGTTTTATAAGCTCGCCTTCTTTTTCGAGGTACGGACCCGTCACGAAAAATGCGGCGGGGGTCTCTGTTTTTTGCAGGATGTCGAGTATGACGGCTGTGAAGCCGTTTTCATAGCCCTCGTCAAAGGTGAGATACAGCGTCTTTTCGCCGCTGTGGTCGAGCCAGATCCCGCCCCGGCTCTCGAGCGTCTCCGTCTGCGAGCTCGGCAGCTCAGGCGGCTCGCCCTTTACTTTTACGAATCCCCAGCCGCTGCCGGTGGGATCGAGCGCGGAATAGCCCGAGCCTGACGCTGACGACACGGACGATACCGATCCTTCCTCCGAACTGCCGCATGCGCAAAGAGCGAGCACGGCGGAGAGCGCCGCGGCGGCAGCGGCGACCCTGAATGTTTTTTTCATAGATTGATCACTCCGTTTCATGTTGATATAAAGCCCCCTTAATATATTAAATCTATTCATTTATGCGTTTTATAAGAACGCGGTGACGCTGTTTTAAATGATGTATAATTTTCATGTGTAACGTGTTTTAAATTTATATAAAATTTTTGTAGAAAAATGTTGAATTTTATATCCGTTTGGTGTATAATACTCTATATAAGCCGGTGTTGGACATAACTCCAAGAATAAGTATTCCGGCTTTTTATGATTAGGTGGCAATTATTTATAGTATATATATTTTGAGGTGGGAAAATGGCTTTACAACAAGATTTTGAAAACAGAAGAAGAGAGAGGCTGCAAAGACAGCGCAAACAAAGGCAGAGAATGAGGCTCATAAGGTCGCTCGTTCTGCTGGTATTGCTTATTCTCGTTATAATAGCCATAGTGGTGGGTGTCACGAAGTGCAGCGGTGACGCCCCGGCTGACAATACAGGCGGCAGCGAGGCGGTAGTAACGCAGGTCCCTGTCGCAACGCCGACTTCGACGCCGAAAGCGGCAAACAGCATACCGGCTCCGGAAAAGGGGAACAATAATTTGCTCGATGCCATAAAGGATTCAGGGCAGACCAAGCATGTTTATCTCACTTTCGATGACGGTCCGAATGACACGATAACGCCGCAGATACTCGATATCCTCCGCCGTTATAATGTCAAGGCGACATTTTTCATGGTAGGAAAGTATATCGAAAAGACACCGTATATGTGTACACGTGTGATCGAGGAGGGACATCTTGCCGCTCCGCATGCATACACACACGATTACCCTACAATATATGCGGATGACAGCTCATTTAGAGATGAAGTTGACAGAACTTATCAGCTCATAGTGGCGAATTCACCGAATAATGAGGAGCCGTTCAAGGTGTTCAGATTCCCGGGCGGAAGCTTTGACGATGAAAACTACGGCAGTGAGAAACAGGGATACAAGGATTCGCTCGCGGAGATGGGATTCTATTACTGTGACTGGAACAGCCTGACCGGTGACGCTGAGGGAGCAAGCAAGAGCGCTGATGAGCTGCTTGCGTACTTCAATGAGACACGCCCCGATCTCAACAATCTGATAATACTGATGCACGATACTAACGGTAAACAGGCGACGGTGGATATGCTCCCGCAGCTCATAGAGCAGCTGCTCTCGGAGGGATATACATTCAGCCGTCTTGACGAGATAGACTACAGCAACGCGCCGAGCGCGTCGCCCGCGGCCACGGGCACACCGGCGGCAACGGAGGCGGCTGACAGCAATAATGACACATCTGCATCGGATGACAGCTCGTCGTCATCCTCGTCCGATAACGACCGTGACACGAGTTCCAATACAGATGATTCGGATAGCAGCTCATCATCTTCGTCGGGCGGCTCGTCCTCGTCTTCAAGCTCGTCATCCTCATCGTCCGGACGCTCGTCATCGTCATCGTCTTCATCGAGGAGCTCTTCATCGGGCAGCTCGTCCGGCTCATCCTCATCGGATGATGAAGGCGTAACGCGCACGAGAACGACCACGTCGGGATCGACCACGACCGAGACCGTTCAGTCGGAGCCGACCTCCGCGCCGGCGGACGACAAGGTCCTCGATCCGGAATAAAAAAACAGCCCCCGAAAGAGGCTGTGAAATTGTTTGACAGAAGCGGTGCTGCTGCCGGCCTATACCGGCACAGCGCCGTTTTTTACGGTTTTAAAATAACTAAAAAATGGACAAGGAGTGATTATAGTATGCCGCAGCATATAATTGTTTTGGAGCATGACCCGGAATGGGCATTAAAATATGAGAGAGAGCGAGAATATATCACTGAAATACTGAAAGATAATTACATTTCTATCTATCATATCGGAAGCACGTCCGTGCCGGGATTGGCGGCTAAACCGATCATTGATATTATGGTAGTCGTCAGAAGCCTTGAAAAAGCAGATGCCGCTGCGCAAAAGTTTTCAGACATAGGATATGAATATCTCGGTGAGTTTGGGATGGCTGGCAGACGCTACCTTCGAAAAGGCGGTGATGAGCGGACACATCAGATCCATATATTCCAAGCGGATGATTGGAATAATATCGGCCGTCATCTGGCATTCCGGGACTATATGCGCACCCATAAAAAAGAGCGGGACGAATATGCGAAGATCAAAAGAAGTCTCGCGCAAAAGTTCCCTTATGATATAGACGGGTATTGCGATGGGAAAGAAAATTTTGTTCGTGAGATCGAAGAGCGCGCGCTTGCCCAGTACGATGGAATGTGGGATAAACTGTATATTGCTGCAAGAAAAATTCAATATGAAAGGAAGATATCTCCGTTGATCGAGGTCGGATCCGTTTCAGCCGCGCTTCTTACAGCAAAGGGAAATATCTATGTCGGTGTTTGTATTGACACAGCTTGTTCGTTGGGGATGTGCGCGGAAAGAAATGCGATTGCTAATATGATAACAAACGGGGAAAGTCAGATCACAAAAATAGTTGCTGTCATGCCTGACGGAAAAGCGGGTATGCCATGCGGAGC
>CAJFNT010000029.1 GCA_904395315.1 uncultured Clostridia bacterium | reverse complement strand
AATCTTTGGAATTATCTCAATCATTTTTACGATAAACTTGCACCTTCCTTAAAAGAGCGGTTTTCATTTGAGGATCAGGCAGGCATATATACCGAAAACGGAATGACAAGGCTCTTTGCTGTCTGTACTCATTATGCAGCCACGGACGGATTAAGGGTGTTGCCACAAAGAAAATATCTGTGCGCAAACTGTGCCGAAGAAAACAGAGAACAAACGCTGCATGAATTGAAACGGACAGTCGAGAAGAAATACGGCGCAGAGCCGGAATTTATGCTGCAGCTTGTTGTTGTATCGGGCATTTTGCAATGGACTTATGAAGTGCAGATACCTCTTCCTATAATTCACTAAATATTCATAACAAGTTTAAAAATAAATATTGTAATTATATTCATTGAGTGATATAATTATATGATAATACAGGTGCATGATCTGCGGATATGGTCATGTGATCAATATGAGAGGGAAATATGAAGTGAGGTGGATGAGGAAATGAAGATATCGGATGGTATGATAAAAAAGATCTGCTCATCCATGATATATAAGCGCGGCACGGAATATTTTCGTGAGGGAAGAGTCCATATGCGAAAACGTTCCGACTCAGAACTTACAGCGATGGTAGATGGTGAGGAGCTGTATACCGTTCATATAACATTTGATGAGGGAAAAATAAAAGAAGTATTTTGCACATGTCCATATTACGAGACAATGCAGACGCCGTGCAAGCATATAGTCGCAACTTTGAAGCAGCGTCAGCTGGAGCTTGAAAACGGCGGGAGTTACACGGATGAAAACGATAAGATAGCTGCGGCTCTTTGCGCCGAGTTTGCACCGGAACCAAGGCAGGAGACCATACGCGCGGCTTTTACTCTTTGTATAAAATCGGGTCACGGAGGAATGCGTTCTTTTGCAATATCGGTAGAGCTTCCGGATTACGGCGGCGGAGTCAGCGGGCTGGAGAATTTTCTTGACAGCTATCTGAATTGTACTGATTTTAAACTTGACAGAAACACGGTATATAATCGGAAGACTATGTGTTTCCCGGAAACGGAGGATAAGATAATATCTATTCTTGCGGAAGTCTATCAGACAAGGTCAGCTGACACATCGATATATGTAAAAGCATCGCACAGAACAGAGTTTGGATCGGCAACAGCAAAAAGGATATTGCCTCTTTTGGCAAAACTGGACTTTAAGCTGGTATGTGACGGTATATTGATAAACGGTGCACGAGTATTTGAAGAAGATCCGGATATTCTGATCGATATAGAAGCTTACGGGCGAGAGATAGTACTTTCGGTATCTGAAAAAGGGTTTGCCGTAACACCGGACGGCGAGTGGTTTCTGCATAATGATATGATATATCGAACATCGGAAAAATGGCGTCGTATGTATATGCCCATATACAGAGCTTTATCGGATGAGGGAAGGACACAGATATCGTTTAAAGGAGACAACGCGATGGCGTTTGCGTCGCGTGTGCTTCCGGTATTAAAGAACAGACACGGCGTCGTAACTTCTGGTGTTGACGAGCTTGTAGTGAACGAGGAGCCGGAGTTTGAGGTCTGTCTGGACTCGGCTGTAATGGGGATAACGGCGGTGATCGTTGCAAAATACGGTGCGATAAAGTTCAGGATACCATCAGCGTCGTTTCAGGACAGTGAAAAGATAGTTGTAAGAAATGTTGTTAAAGAAGACGGTCTTCTGGCATGGTTTTCAGATTTTGAAAGAAATGATACGAATTTTTCTTTAAGCGGGGATGCTAAAATATATAATTTTATGCGGCACACGCTGCCTGAGATAAAAAAGATCGCAGACGTTGTTGCAACAGACAGATTCGGAAGTCTGAAAATACATGATGATGTTGAGATAACAGCGAGGCTGTCATATAGATCGGATATAGATTTTCTTGAGATAGATTTCGACACTGATCTGAGCTCGGAGGAGCTGCGTGGAATCCTTTCGGCTATGAGACTGAATTATGATTTTTATCGTCTGGCTGACGGCGGATTCTTAAATCTTAAAAACAATAAAAAAACTGATATTTTAAGGCTGCTGGAACGGCTCGATCTCACAAATGAGGATATAACGGCACATTCAAAAAAGCTGCCGAAGTATGACCTGCTTTATCTTGACAGCGCTCGGTTTATATCCAAGGACGATTCGGTGAGAGAATATATGGATAAAATAAGGGCTATCAAGCCCAGCATCCTAAGCGAGCTTGAGTCGGTATTGAGGCCGTATCAGCGCGAGGGAGTAAAGTGGCTTACTCAGCTTACGGCGATGGGCATGGGTGGCATATTGGCCGATGATATGGGATTGGGAAAGACCCTGCAGGTCATAGCTTATATACGAGGGGTAAGACCTAAGGCGCCGGTTTTGATAGTGGCGCCGAGCACGCTGACATATAATTGGCAGAAGGAGATAGAAAAATTCACGCCCGACGCAAGGTCGATAATAATAAACGGACCCGCGGAAACAAGACGCGGGCTTATAGAAAAAGTTGAAGAATATGAGTTCGTAATAACCTCGTATCCGCTTTTGAGGCGCGATATCGCTCTTTATAAAGGTATAGAATTTTCATATTGTTTCATTGATGAGGCGCAGTATATCAAGAATCCGAAAACTATGAATGCGGTAAGTGTAAAGCGCATAAATGCGCGCAGAAAATTCGCTTTGACCGGAACTCCGATAGAAAACTCATTGATGGAGCTGTGGTCGATATTTGATTTTGTGATGCCGGGATATCTTAAGAGCTCAAAAGAGTTCAGGAACAGGTTTGAGCTCCCGGCTGTACGGGATGGGAATACTGCTGTGACGGATATGCTGAGAGCAATGATAAAACCGTTCGTTTTGAGACGAATGAAGAAAGATGTGTTAAATGAGCTTCCGGAAAAGATAGAAACAACGGTATATTCTGATCTGACAAAAGAGCAGAAAGCGATATATACGGATTATCTTTCGGTTGTAAAAGGAGAGGCTCGCAGCATACTTGAGGCGCATGGAAACAGGTTTATGATATTGACGCTGCTTTTAAGACTTAGGCAAATATGCTGTCATCCGAAGCTTTTTGACGGAGGCTATGAATTCGGCAGCGGCAAGCTGGATCTGCTGATGGAGCTTATTTCTAACGCTGTCGAATCAGGTCATAGAGTGCTCATATTTTCGCAGTTTAAAGCTATGCTTGATATAATAGGAGAAACACTTGATAATTCAGGGCTCCAATATTTCTATATAAACGGTTCTACGCCTCTTAATGAACGAACTGAAATGGCAGAACGTTTCAACAATGGAGAGCGGGAAATCTTCCTCGTGTCACTCAAAGCGGGCGGAACAGGACTTAATCTGATCGGCGCTGATATGGTAGTGCATTATGATCCTTGGTGGAATCCGGCAGTGACCGATCAGGCTACAGACAGAGCTTACAGAATAGGACAAACGCGCGCTGTAAATGTAATAAAACTTGCCGCAAGCGGCACTATAGAAGAAAAAATACTTAAGCTGCAGGAGAATAAGCGAATGCTGGCGGATGATGTTATACGTGTCAGCAAAGACGCTTTTTCAAGTCTTACAGATGATGAGATAATGTCACTGTTTGATATATAGCTGAGCAGGGTATGCTCTGTAAATTATAAGGCAGTGCGGTCTGATGATGGTATCGGATCGCTTCTGTCAGATAAATATAGGGAATTTGAGCAGAGTTTCGCCCTATATATTATAATAACGTAGGTAATTGCGAAACGTTCGTTTCGCAATTACCTAATAATAACGATTAAGGAGGGGCGTCTCTTGGATCTTCTTGAGAGACTGGCGGAAAAAGAGCAAAGGAAGAAGCAGGTATCGGAAAATGCGGAAGCCTTAAAACACAGGCGGATCACGATATTGACGGTTGCCGCTGTATTTGCCTTGGTTTTCGCAGCGGGGATGATATATGTATCAAAAAGCAATATAATATATTTTTGGGACAGTTCGACATATTGGGATCTTAGCCGGAGCGTTGCGAAAGGCGATCTTGATGAGAATTTCTGGAAGACTGTTTATGGTTCGATAGGCACGCAGGATTATAATTACGTTGCGGCGCTGCCGTCTGCGGCGTGGATGGCCATTTTTGGTTCATCGCGTGAATCATATGTTGCGGGATTGCTTATAATGTATGTGCTTCCGTTTATGATTTTGATATACAGGCTGGCGAAAAAAATTTCAAAAGCGCCAAGATTTGCGTTTGCGGTGGCGGTGCTTTTGATACCTGCATCGTCATTTTTGGCATTTACAGGTTTTGTGGATGTTGGAGGGCTGTTGATCATCGCCGCATGCTATAACCTGTATTATACAAAAGAAGGAACGTCGGAAAAATGGTATAAATATGTCTTCATAGGGATATTGCTCGTCGTTGCGATGATATTTAGAAGATATTTTGCATATTTTGCCGTATCTTTTCTGACTGCAATGACAATGGACTGTATATTGTTTAAGCGCAAATGGAGGTATCTTTTTATAACCGGCATTGTTTCGGCTTTGCTTTTATGCACAGTGTTTATGCCGTTTTTGACGGGGATACTTTTAAAAGACTACGGAACGCTTTATGCCGGCTACAGATATTCGATCGGTACCGATATGAAGCTTATAACGCGTTATTTTGGTATAGTATTGCCGCTTGTGCTGCTTGCTGTGCCATTTGTATCGGGAATGAAAAGGCGTGAATACAGACCGATATTTTTGTGGATCCAGATGTTTGTGTGTGCTGCGATGTTCATGGCGACTCAAACGCACGGTCAGCAGCATTTGCTGATGTATATACCCGCTTTTTCGATCCTTATATTGTTTTTGATAAATGGTATATCAAAACAGTGGATGCTTATAGCGGTATGTGTCTTGACGGTGGTAAATGTGGCAAACACATATATCCCAAGGACACAGCCAGATAATATACAGCAGATCGAACGTTTGGCGTTAATACCGAATTTTTCGATGCTTCCAAAACATCGTGATGACACGGAGGCTATTTTGACGCTTAAACGCGATCTTGACAAAATCGTTCCAGAGGGAAAGAGATGCGGCGTTCTCGCATCATCATTTTTATTGAATGACGGCATATTGAGGAATGCGGAGGCTTCGCTAAATGCCGGCATAACTCGTGATCCTGACTATATAGCAGGATTGCCGGAGGTGGATTCGAGGGACAGCGGACGGCTCGAGGAATTGTATACATCCGATTATATTCTTGCGGCAATACCGTCCCAGACTCATCTTGCAGCCGGCGAGCAGACTATAGTCGACGAGGCTGTATCGAGTTTTGTGAACGGTACGGACATTGCAGAATCTTTTGAGGAGGTAACGGGATTTTCTCGTTCTTTGGACGGTTTTGACGTCAGACTTTATATCAGGACTGACGATGTAGGCTTGTATCAGCGCAGCTTGTATGAGGCAAGACTGTTTTATTAAGTAAGGTATCCTATATGTCAGGACACCGTATACATGGAAAGGATTGATCTATATGAGAGAATGCATATACTGCGGAAGACAGCTTGAAAAAGGAGAGGTCTGCAATTGCGCAATGAGCGTCGCGAAGCGGCGCGAACGCGAGGCTGCGAACAAGGCTGAGGAGCCTAAGTCGGAGAAAAAGTCCAAGTCGGATGAAAAGGCCCGTAAAAAAGAGGAGAGGGCACGGGCGAGACAGGACGAGAGAAATGCAAAGGCGCGCGCAAGAGAGGCGCGAAAAAATGCAAGACGAGCTAACCGCATGTACGGAGGCTTTTCGAATACGGCATATAAAGCACAGGCAAAATCGTCTTTTGGAGATGTATGGCGTATTTTTAAGTCATTTTTGCGTTCCCCAATAGAGACGGTCATGAATCCGGGACAAATGTCAGTTTCTGTTATAATGATATTTGTGATCATAGAAGGTATGATCGGCGGACTTAGCGTGTATTCCGTAATAAGCGGAGCGAGCCGGGGCCCTGTAAGACTTCTGGGTAATCTAATGGGGTTCAGCGGTGCGCGGGGTTATAATACTGTTCTCGGTTGGATCGCTTCTGCATTCTCGGGAGCAGTAGGCGGGATAGTTGTTTTTCTGCTCTGCTCGGGAATATTCTATTTCATAAACAAATGGATATTCAAGCAGCTGACTCCGTACTGGGAGTTCTCCAAAAGATTCTCGCTTGCGGCCATACCTGTATCGATAATAGGCGTGGTAGGAGTTATACTCGGATTTTTCTCACAGACCACGTTTGCGGTGCTCATGATCGTGGGATTGGTCGGGACCGTGGTGCTTGTCTATGAGATACTGCGTTCAGCGTGGTATTCATCCTCAGCTGCGAAGACATTGTATGCGATGTTGGGAGGCATATTCGTGTTCCTGATGATCGCATTGTATATAGTAAGAATATCTGTACTGTGATTTTAGCGGGGAGGGGATCGTTCTGAGGTATCTGCTTACATTTTTGGAGGGAATAATATCGTTCATATCACCGTGTATGCTGCCGATGCTGCCGGTGTATATCTCATATTTCGGAGGCGGAGGAAGCGAGAAGCGGGGCGTGGCTGTCAAAGCGCTGAGTTTCACAGTGGGATTTACGGTCATTTTTGTACTGCTTGGTGTGTTTGCCGGAACACTTGGGCATCTGCTTTCGGATCACGACACCATCGTGAATATAGTCTGCGGAGCTATAGTTGTAGTATTCGGCCTGAGCTATCTGGGGATCATCAAGCTTCCGTTTTTCAAGGGCGCAGACGCGGGCGGAAAGGTCGATGGAGTTGTATCGGCATTTGTGTTCGGAGTGATATATTCGGTTAGCCTCACACCGTGCGTTGGAGCCTTTCTCGGATCCGCGCTGATGATGGCTTCGGCATCAGGAGGGGCGCTAAGGGGCGCACTGCTGCTTTTTGTATATTCGGTAGGTCTGGGTATACCGTTCGTTTTATCGGCGCTGCTGATAGAGAAGCTCGGCGCTGCATTCGGATTCATAAAGCGTCACTACAATGTGATAAATATCGTATGCGGTATTTTTCTTATAATTGTCGGTATCATGATGGCGCTTGGGCTGTTTGGAAGAATGATGGCATTGTTTGCATGATTTGACACATGAAAGGGGATAGTATATGACAGGCAAGATAAAGCTGATAATAGGAGCTGCTGCGCTTGCAGCAGTTATTGCTGGCGCGGCTGTGGGATATTCTGTGCTTTCGGAAAGATATGGAGCGGAGCCTGATCCGGTCAGTACCGCACAGACCGCGTCGGCGAAACGTACCTCGTCCGCGGAAGAAACAGAGGCACCCGAGATAGAGGCCCCTGACTTTACTGTGCTTGACAGCTCCGGAGCGGAGGTGTCTCTTTCCGGATTTGAGGGAAAGCCGGTATTGGTGAACTTTTGGGCAACGTGGTGCGGGCCGTGCAAGTCTGAATTGCCGGAATTCAATGCAGCGTACGAGATGTATAAGGACAGTATAGAGTTCATGATGGTCAATCTGGCCGAGCCGGGAGGCGAGGATCCGGTGGATGTGGCGCAGTATGCGGCTAATAATGGCTATAACTTTCCTATATATTATGACTCTTATGGAATGGCTGCTTCGTATTACGGAGTGCGCTCAATACCGATGAGCGTATTTATAGATGCGGAAGGCATTGTGCGCGCGATATACCCTGGCGCTATGAGCGCGGATGTATTGGAAAGGTATATTGAAGTGCTGCTGTGACGGAGCGTCATTGAAGATTGTCCGTGAGTGTCAACTCGTAATGCTTAGGCTATACGATGACGAAAGATCCAAATCTGAAATTTATAATGAAAAGCCGTGTTTTTTAATTGACTCGGTTTTTTTATATGCTATACTTCACAAGGCAAAATTTTTCTGGAGGAGGAATTTGCAATATGAGAGATAAAAAAAAGAGAAAAGAAATAGATTTTGGAAAAGATAGTATATGGGAGATATTGCTAAGACTGGCTCCGCCTGTGATGATAGCACAACTCATACAGGCGCTATATAATATGGTGGACAGTATATTCATAGGAAGGTATTCCGAAAGTGGACTTACGGCTTTGTCAATAATCTATCCTCTTCAGCTGCTTATGATCGCTATAGCTGTTGGCACTGGAGTTGGAATAAACACGGGAATGGCATTTAATCTGGGGCTCGGACGCGGAAAAAGAGCGAATGAGATCGCAGGAACAGGTACGCCGCTCGCATTTGTGCTGTGGATTTTTTTTGCGGCGGCGTGTTGGTTTATCATGCCGTTTTATGCAAGGATGTCAACGGACTCGGCTGAGGTCATAAAAGAGATTGTTATTTACGGTAGAATAGTTTGTGTGTTCAGCATCGGTCTGTTTGCGGAAAGCGTGTGGACAAAGGTGCATCAGGCTGAAGGTAATATGAAGCTGCCGATGATCGCACAGATTGCAGGAGCTGTTACAAATATAATTCTTGATCCTATACTTATATTCGGAATGTTTGGATTTCCGGAAATGGGTGTGGCAGGAGCTGCTGTGGCAACAGTAACAGGACAGGCTGTTGCGGCAGTGATAGTTCTAAAAGATGGTTTTAAAAGGGCTCCGTGTCTTATAGCTTGTTTAAGACATATAAAGGAGATATACAGGCTTGGTGTACCAAATATAATAATGCAGTCAGCATATACGTTCTATATTCTGGGGTTGAATCTTATCCTTGCGGGATTTTCGGATATGGCAGTTACCGCATTGGGACTATATTATAAATGGCAGACGTTTTTCTTTATTCCTCTTGGCGCGCTGCAGACTTGTATAGTTCCAGTTGTAAGCTTTAATTATGCTGCCTTGAAGATAAAGAGATGTTCAAAGACGATAGTGAACTCTATTATGTCTGGTATGATTCTGATGCTTATCGGCGTATTCTTTTTTGAGTTCCTGCCAGCGCAGATGCTAAATTTGTTTACGGACGATGCCGAGGTAATAAGAATAGGAACTACGGGATTTAGGATAATCGGTTTCGGTTTTATACCAATGGTGACTTCGTTGATTTTTCCAGTGTTTTTTCAAGCGGTCGGCAGCGCATTGAAGAGTTCGGCATTGACGGTTCTTAGAACGGTGATACTTTTTGTGCCGCTTGGTTACATATTCTCGCAGATAGGATTATCATTTTTTTGGCTTACATTTCCGATGACTGAAATAGTAACCACAGCTGTGGGGATATTCCTTTACAGGAATTTTATGAGAAAATACAATATTGTAAAAAATGTGCCGTCCGCAGTGTGAATCAGGACAGTACATTTTGAAATGACATAAATTGAAAGGAACTGAACGGAATTTGATGGTTTTATATCCGTTTTTTTTATTGCCATATTGTATAAAATGTTGTATAATTAATATATAATATAAGAGATTTTAGGGGATTATGCAGATATGTCTGAAAGAAAAACATCAGATT
>CAJFNT010000028.1 GCA_904395315.1 uncultured Clostridia bacterium | reverse complement strand
ATGCCGCTGAAGATCTTAAAGGCTGAGAAATTGGTCGGGGGAGAAGAGGCGATGGATAAGATACTTCACGATCTGTTCAACCGTGAACTGGATCCGGGCTATCCGTATCTGACCTACCAAAACTTTCTTGACGCCTGCGGACTTAGAGAGGAGGATCTGGACCTTGCGTAAGATATTTAAATATGAGTGCAAAAGACTGCTTTGCAACAAATTTTTCTTTGGGCTCCTGCTGGTAACACTGTTTTACGGATGGCAGGTGCTGAATAATGTAACGATATTCGGGGTGTCTCATACCGCGCCGTTTTCACCGTGGAGCTTCGGAGATTATCTCAGCAGGGTGATCCCCATGCTGTGGATCGGCACCTTGTTTTTTATTACGTTCTTCACATCTCCCAAAGCCAGGTGCGCGGCAGCTCTTACTGATGCTGCGCTTATCATGCCTGTGCGGTATGCAGCCGCGAGGTGTGTCTCTGCATTGGTCGGGAGCTTGCTGTTATCGCTGGCATGCATTGCGGAGGCGGCAGTTTTTTATGGCGGCTATTTCGATTGGTATGGGTGTGGAGACATGATCGGACCTGCTATTATCTCATTGCCGCCTGTTATTATATTTGCGTTGGGAAGCGGATGGCTGCTTGGGCGGATAAAAAGCTGGATGGTATATGTATGGATGGTGATACCGTCTATTCTTATAACTGTCCCGCTACCGGAGCTCATGGGGATCTTGAACGGATGCTTTTTTACTGACTATCCTCTGACCATCGGAACATTAGATCCTGCTTTTTCTGTGCCGATTTCGGTCTTCTTGACTCAATGCAGCTTAATGGTGATCGGACTTGTGGCAATGGTTTATCAAGCTGGGAGAGCAAGGTGTATAAGATGAGCTGATTGAGGAAAATACAACAAAAATATTTGAGATATGTATAGACTGGCCCAAATTTTGCAAACATTTTTTTGGACCAGTCTATTTTTGCACCCCATAATTCTAAACAATATTCGGAGGCATAGAAAAAGCATAGAAAAATTGAGGCGTTGTACTGTTTTTTTCTTCAAATACTTGAATTTTACGCAAAAAAATGATATAATACAAGAGAACATATATACTCAGGCAATTGTGAAACGCTCACCGTTTTTGCAATTGCTTATTTAGACATAAATGATCGTGCAAAAGTTTATTCGGTCATCTTGTATTATTTGGAGGCGGGAATGGTTCGTAAGTTATGGAAGTTTAGGAATGACAAGATAAAACCGGCGGCGGTACGCGCTGCGGCAGAAGAGAATAATGTTCCGCCAATGATCGCAAGTGTGCTTTTGAACAGAGGTATAGCTCCCTCGGATTTTGCATCTTTTCTTTCAAAATCCAAAAGGAATATAAAAAATCCAATGACTATGCTCGATATGGATAAAGCTGCCGAACGTATAAAAACAGCTGTGGAAAATAAAGAAAAAATGGTCATATACGGTGATTACGATGTGGATGGTATCACATCGACCGCTCTTATGTATGATTTTTTATCATCCTTAGGCGCTGATGTTATATATTATATCCCCGACCGAAAAGATGAGGGTTACGGTATAAATATAATGGCTGTTAACAAGTTGATAAAAGAGGGAATGAAGCTCCTCATAACGGTTGACTGTGGTATAACGGCTATCGGAGAGGTTGAATTTGCAAAGCTTCAGGGGATGGATGTCGTTATAACTGACCACCATACATGCAAGGAAAGGATACCGACAGCGGCATACGCGGTGGTGGATCCCAAACGTGAAGATGATGATTACGGCTTTGACGGACTTGCCGGAGTAGGCGTGGCATTTAAGCTGATGCTTGCGGTTGTCATGCTTATGGGATTTGATACGGGTGAGTATTTTGACCGCTATTGTGACCTTGCGGCAATAGGCACAATAGCGGATGTGGTACCTCTTACTGATGAGAACAGAGTCATTGTTGACTGCGGCCTGAAGAATCTTTCGGAGCCGGAAAGACCGGGATTGGCAGCTCTTTTTAATGTTGCAGGCATTTCAGGGAAGAAGATAACAGCGTCATCCATAGCGTTTGCAGTAGCGCCGCGTATGAACGCAGCCGGAAGACTCGGCACTGCAAAGACGGCTGTTGAGCTGCTTCTTACAAATGATCCGGTCAGAGCGGGAGAGATCGCATTGGAGCTTGACAGGGAAAACAAGGAACGTCAGGAAACGGAGCAGCAGATCCATAAAGACGCGCTTGAGATGATAGCGTCTGATCCTAATTTTTCAAAGAAGAAAGTTATTGTTCTGGCGAAAGAAGGCTGGCATAACGGAGTTATAGGAATAGTTGCATCAAGGATAACGGAATCCTTTTACAGACCGTGTATACTTATATCTTTACATGACGGCACGGGAAAGGGCAGCGGCAGAAGCATACAGGGATTCAATTTATTCGATGCCTTGAACTCGTGTGAAGAATTGCTTACGAATTTTGGAGGTCATGCTGTCGCCGCGGGACTGGGGATAACTGAAAACAACATAGATGAATTTACTAAGAAGATAAACAAGTATGCTGACGAAACTCTTGCTGAAAGTGATATGATACCTTCGATAAAAGTAGACAGTATAGTAAGCGAGAGAAGCTTGAGCATAAGTACCGCAAGACTTATATCAAAGCTTGAGCCTTACGGAATGGGGAATGAAAGACCTGTTTTTGTTATAAAAGATACGGAGGCTGTTCAGATCTCGGCTGTCGGAGCGGAAGGAAAGCACCTCAGGATGCGGGTCGTGAAAAACGGTGTAAGTGTAGGTTGTATAGGCTTTGGATTGGGAGAGTATATAAATGAGATCATGCCCGGCGATAGAGTGCATCTGGCGTTTAGGTTTGATATAAATAATTATCAGGGCAGTGAGAGCTTGCAGCTGCAGTTGACTGATATAAAAAAAGCAATGTGAGAGGGGATGATGGCAATGGCAGAAGAAGAAAAAAGTGTAATACTTGAGCCGGAAAAAATACCGCAGCGTAATATAAAGGATACCGATAAACTCGTTGAAGAGATTCTGGAAATGCTCAAGGAGTACAGCCCGAATGCGAATTCGGATATGGTTTATGTTGCGTATAGATTTGCCAAATCACTTCATGCGGGTCAAAAGAGAAAAAGTGGAGATCCGTATATAGTTCACCCTGTGGAAGTGGCGTACATTGCTGCTCAGCTCAATCTTGACAGCACAGCCATAACAGCATGCTTGCTCCATGATGTAGTGGAGGATACGGGATGTACCTATGATGATGTTGAAGCGCTTTTCGGAAAACCGGTAGCAGAACTGGTAGATGGGGTAACAAAATTAAAAAAGATAAAATATTCTTCACGTGAGGAGCAGCAGGTCGAAAATTTGAGGAAAATGTTCCTTGCGATGTCAAAGGATATAAGGGTGGTAATAATAAAACTGATAGACCGCCTTCACAATATGCGTACTTTGAATTTCATGCCTCGTCATAAGCAGCTTAGAATATCTAAAGAGACTCTTGATGTCTATGCGCCGCTTGCGCACAGGCTCGGTATGTCCAAGATAAAGATTGAGCTGGAAGACCTTGCGCTCAAATATCTTGATCCTGTAGCATATGAAGAGATACGTGAGAGCATAAATCAGAAAAAGAGCGCGCGTGACAAGTATATTGCCGATATAATGGATATTCTGCGCAAAAAGCTTGAAGAGATGCATATAAAAGGCACTGTAATGGGCAGGGCAAAGCATTTTTACAGCATATTCAGAAAAATGTATACACAGGGCAAGACGATCGATGAGCTGTATGATCTGTTTGCAGTGAGAATCATAGTGGATACGATCCAGGACTGTTATGCCGTTTTGGGTATGGTGCATGAGATGTACACCCCGGTCCCGATGAGATTCAAGGATTATATAGCGATGCCTAAACCGAATATGTACCAGTCGCTGCATACGACTGTTATAGGTCCAAACGGAACGCCGTTTGAAATACAGATAAGGACTTGGGAAATGCATCGTGTCGCAGAGAACGGTATCGCCGCGCATTGGAAGTACAAAGAGGGGATAAGCGGCGAAACGGATATGGATTCAAAGCTCGAATGGGTAAGAACGCTGCTTGATACACAGCAGAGTATAATCGATACGGATGAGTTTTTCAATACTCTGAAATTCGATCTGTTTGCCGATGAGGTGTTTGTGTTTACGCCGCAGGGCAAGGTAATATCGTTACCTGCTAAGAGCACCGTGATAGATTTTGCATTTGCGATACACTCAGAGGTCGGTTATAAGATGAGCGGCGCGAAGGTTAACGGAAAGATCGTTCCTAATAACTATGCACTACAAAACGGAGAGATAGTAGAGATATTGACCGCAAACACGCATGGACCGAGCAGAGACTGGCTGAAGATATGCCGTACCTCCAGAGCGCGTAATAAAATAAACCAATGGTTCAAGCGTGAGCGGCGCGAGGAAAACATAGAAGAAGGCAAAGAGATGATCGAGCGTGAGTTGCGACGATTGGGGAACACACATGCGCAGCTGTTCAGACCTGAATGGGTGAATCTTATAACACATAAATATGGCTTTAATTCGATAGATGATCTTTATGCCGGAGTCGGATACGGAGGTATAACCGCAAATAAGGTAGTTATGCGTTTGCGAGAGGAATGGCTCAAGGAGATGCATGAAAAGGAAAAGGACGGAGAACTCAGGGAAGTCCTTGAGAAGTCTATTAAGCCGGATCGTGACGGTAAGCACAGACATTCTTCAAACGGTGTTATAGTAAAGGGAATAGACAACTGCCTTGTGAGACTTGCTCATTGCTGTAATCCTGTGGCAGGAGATGAGATAATCGGATTTATAACAAAAGGCAGAGGCGTAAGCGTGCATAGGGCTGATTGCAACAACATAAAGCCTGTGAATCTTGCTCCTGAGGACAGGGCAAGGCTTATCGAAGTATCATGGGATACCGAGCGTTCAACTTCATATATCGCAAATGTCCGTATAACGGGACGAGACAGAGACGGTATGTTGTTGGATGTTACAAATGTGCTGATAGATCTTAAAATACCTTTCAAATCAGCAAATGCGTATGTTACGAAGGATAAGGAAGCGGTCATTCAGGTTGGGGTAGAAATAAAGAATACTTCAGATTTGGCGCTGCTCACCAAGAAGTTCAAGCAGCTTCCGGGAGTAACATCGGTGACAAGAACGAAACAGTAAAGGATATATAGGGATGAAAGAGTTAGAAACAAAGATCGAAACGGAATTTATAAAGCTTGATCAGCTGCTTAAATTCAGCGGGTTGGCATTTTCGGGCGCTGAGGCGAAAAATATGGTGCTTGACGGCATGGTGTCGGTGAATGGAGAACTGTGCGAGATGCGCGGGAAGAAGATACGCCCAGGAGATAAGGTGATGGTCGACTTTGAGGATGAAACTGTTGAGATCACGGTGGTATAATGTATATTGAGCGTCTCACATTACAGAGCTTTAGAAATTATGAAAGAGCGGAATTGGAATTTTCGCCTTTGACGAATGTGATCTACGGCAATAATGCTCAGGGGAAAACAAACATATTGGAGGCTGTATATTTATTTGCGCAGGGACGCAGCCATCGGGCCAAGTCGGATAAAGAGCTTATTCGTTTCGGTGAAAGCTGCGCAAAGCTGGGGTTGGATTTTTGTGACAGCAGCCGAAGCTATCGATGCGCAATGCAGATATCATCAAATGGGCGTAAATCAGTATCGATAAATCATGTGCATATAATGAAACTTAGTAAACTTATGAGTTATCTGAATGTAGTCATGTTTTCACCTGAAGATCTCAATATAGTAAAGGGGTCGCCAGCCGCGCGGCGCAGATTTATAGACAGTTCCGTGAGTCAGCTCTATCCGGCATATCTTGCCGCGCTTATCGACTACAACAAGACTCTCGCACAGAAAAACAGTCTTTTGAAGATGTTAAAGACAAAGGGAAAAAGATCGGATCCGACGCTTTCGGTGTGGAACAGCAGACTGGCGGAGGAGGGTGCAAAGATCATGAATTCACGCGCAGAGTTTGTAAAAATTATAAACAGATCGTCAGCTGAGATACAGTCCGAGATATCCGGAGAGGTGTTATCGGTAAGATATACTCCGAGCATAAAGACCGAGAATATGACTGAGGAGGAGATCTTGACATATCTTTCGGAGCGAGAGGGGCGCGAGGTAGAGATGGCATCTTCAATGTATGGGATACAGCGTGACGACATAGAGATATTTGTAAACGATCGTGAAGCAAAATTGTTCGGATCTCAGGGACAGCAGCGCACGGCTGCTCTGTCGATGAAGATCGCGGAGGCGGAATATATAAAAAGCATAAAAGGGGAATATCCCGTTTTACTGCTGGATGATATAATGAGCGAGCTTGATATAAACAGGCGTATGTATCTTTCTGAGAAAATACGTGACAAGCAGGTGCTCATAACCTCCACAGACACGGATCTTATAGATAAGGATACCGAAACTCGTCTGTTTAAGATAGAAAACGGGACGGTGATATGATGTTTTTAAGGATAAGCGCCAGCCAAGTTGTGCTGAAATCCGATATAATAGGTATATTTGATATGGACAATACAACGGTCTCAAGGCAGGGACGTGATTTTCTTCCGCATGCGGAGCGTGAGGGCGGAGTTGTGTATTCCGCGGATGATCTGCCAAGATCGTATGTAGTAACGGAGCACGAGGGAAAAACAACAGTATATCTTTCGTCTTTTTCTTCAAAGGTGCTTATAAACAGGGCGAAATCATCAGCGCTTATGCCATAAGGCAGGAGCTGAAAGCTATAAAATGAAAGGAATGATTACGGCAATGGAGCATAAAAAGGATACCAATTACGATGAAAGCCAGATACAGGTTCTTGAAGGACTTGAGGCGGTAAGAAAGAGACCAGGAATGTATATAGGTTCTGTTTCGATAACTGGACTGCATCATCTTATATATGAGATAGTTGATAATTCTATCGATGAGGCTCTCGCAGGTTACTGTGACCGTATAACTGTGGATATAAATCCTGATAATTCGGTTACTGTTGAGGATAACGGAAGGGGTATACCGGTAGGTATACATCCGCAGCAGGGTATTCCTACAGTTGAGGTCGTTTTGACGATCCTCCATGCCGGAGGTAAATTCGGAGGCGGCGGATACAAGGTATCGGGAGGTCTTCATGGAGTTGGCTCGTCTGTAGTTAATGCGCTTTCTGAGCGTCTTGAAGTTGAGGTGTCAAACGGTGAGCATGTATATTATCAAAGCTATGAGCGCGGTAAGCCTACATGTAAGCTCAAGATAATAGGCGATACTGATAAAACAGGAACTAAGATCACGTTTCTGCCGGATTCGGAAATATTTGAAACATTAAATTATGATTATGATGTACTCTTGAAGCGTTTGAGGGAGCAGGCATTTCTTAATAAAGGTGTAAGGATAATCTTTACAGATAAAAGGGTGGCGGAGCCAAAATCTGTAGAATTATATGCTGAAGGCGGAATAAAGGAGTTTGTCCATTATATAAATAAGAATAAAGAGCCTATTCATGACGATGTAGTGTATTTTGAGGCAAAGAGGGGCGACGATATGGAAGTTGAAGTTGCAATGCAGTATACGACTTCATATTCGGAAACGATACTAAGCTTTGCGAATAATATCCATACTGTGGACGGAGGTATGCATGAGACCGGTTTCAAGTCCGGACTTACGAGGGTGCTTAACGATTATGCGAGAAAGTATAAGCTTTTGAAAGAAAAAGATCAGAACCTTATGGGCGAAGATACCAGAGAGGGGCTTACAGCGGTAATAAGCGTAAAAGTTGCTGAGGCACAGTTTGAGGGACAGACTAAGACAAAGCTTGGGAACAGCGGTGCGAGAACGCTTGTGGAAAGTGCCTTGAACGATAAGCTTTCGGCATTTCTTGAGGAGAATCCGAAGGTAGCACGCGCGATAATCGAAAAGACGATAAATGCGTCAAGAGCGCGGGAGGCGGCAAGAAAGGCGCGCGAGGCTACGAGAAAGAGCTCATCGGCAAACAATTCATCGCTCTTGGGCAAGCTTGCAAGATGTACCGATGAGGGCGCCGATTATGCGGAGCTGTTTATTGTTGAGGGAGACAGTGCAGGCGGAAGTGCAAAGCAGGGCAGACACAGGCGATATCAGGCAGTTCTGCCGCTCTGGGGAAAGATGCTCAATGTTGAGAAATCTAGGATAGATAAGGTATATTCTAATGAAAAGCTGCTTCCGATAATACAGGCGCTCGGCGCCGGAATAGGCGAAGATTTTGATATCAGTAATCTTAAATATGGAAAGATAATAATAATGGCCGATGCCGATGTTGACGGCTCGCATATAAGAACGCTGCTTCTGACGTTCTTTTTCAGATATATGCGTCCGCTTATTGAGCAGGGACATGTATATATAGCGCAGCCGCCGCTGTTTAAGGTCTACAAAGGCAAGAACAAGGACCTTGTAGAACGGTTCGTATTCGATGAGGCTGCGCGTGACAGAGCGATAGCGGAGCTGGGTAAGGGAGCAAAGGTCCAGAGATATAAGGGTCTTGGAGAGATGGATCCCGAGGAGCTTAAGGAAACAACCATGGATCCCGAAAAAAGAACGATACTCCGTGTAGATATTGAGGATGCGATAGCGGCGGATCAGATTTTCACGATTTTGATGGGTGAGAAGGTAGAGCCGCGCCGTGAGTTCATAGAGCAGAATGCACAATATGCGACAGATCTTGATATATGATGGGAAGGAAAGGATCGGTATGAAAAAAATATTGGTATTCACTGCGGCAGTGACTGCAATGCTGTTAAGCGGAGCCGCGGCTTCGGCTGAAGCGACATATGGGGATGTAGAATGTAGTCTCAGTGATCAAGGATATTTGAGCGCCGAGAATCACAGCGGCGGAGCTGATGCTGCGTATGTTGCCGCATATTCGGACGGACGTTTGGTGGATGTGCAGATGCCTCAGATACAGAATAATGGCTTCAGTGCGGTCATAAATGATATTGACAGTGTTGACACAGTCAAGGTGTTTTTCTGGGAAAACAGGGGGAATATGAAGCCTGTTTCGGCTTACACATTTGATCTGGATCAGAACTGGACTGCAAATAACAATGAAGCCATGGCAGTAAGTGAGACAGCAGTGGAGACGGATGAAAACGGAAATGACATTGCGGTAATAAGGGGCTATTCCGGCGGCTGTGAGGTAAAGTACAGAATGACTCCGATTTCGTCTGCGTATGAAATAGGCGTCAATATGTTTTCAGGCGAAAACTATGATGTAAGCTTGATCTGGGATCCGACGCAGTATGAAAACGATACGGCGCAGAAGCTTGCCGGTGATATAGAGGCGGGAGATATTCTTCTTGTGGATACCGATACAGAGGGGAATATAAAGGCTATCATTCGAATGGTCAAAGCTGAACAGCTGCGTATTGACGGCCGGCTCGAATGGGGTCAGGATATGTGGCATAGAGTAAGCGAGGCAAGAGAGGGCTGGATCAGCGGAGATGTCGAGTCTGTGACAGTGGATCACAATAACGACGCGCTTATCAAATTTAATGAGGATAATACATTTGCGCTTGACGCAGATGAGCAGATCGATGTGATAGAGATCGGTGCGGACGGCGTAAGCTTGTCTGATACCATCACAGCCGAAGAACTCATAACCGAGGAAGAGGGCGGCGATCATGCAGATATACTTGTTATGAAGACCTATAGAGCCGATATTACTCATGCTTTTGTCTATCGTTTCGCATTTTAAGAAGAATTGTGTCAAATTATGAATACATCCCTTTCCGGCGGTATATAATATACTTGAGAAATGGCCGGAAAGGGATTATTTTTGTATGGGAAATTTGGATGTATACGCGAAATACTTTATATTATTCGGAATGGGCGGGATCGCGTATATTTTGATCGAGATGCTCTGGCGTGGGTATTCTCACTGGAGCATGTTTGCGCTCGGCGGATTATGTTTTCTGTTAATAGGATCTATAAATGAACGCAGTCGAGGTAGGATACCAAGGCTGGGCTTGATGTTTCTCGGATGTGTTGCCGTAACTGCGCTTGAATTTATTACAGGATATATATTGAATATCAAACTTGGAATGCATGTCTGGAATTACTATGGCATGCCATATAATTTTATGGGGCAGATATGTCTGAAATATACAGTAATGTGGTTTTTTCTATCAGGTGTTTGCATATCTGCTGATAATTTTCTTAGACGAGTGTTATTCGGTGAGGAAACTGAGGCGAACAGGGGATATACCTGATGGATTTTTTATAAGCTGTCTGTTTAGACGGCTTTTTTTCTTGTTTTTGCAACCTTTTAGCCCGATAATGTGTATATAATAGTGTAATCGGTTACGGAAGAATCAGTATGGAGGAATACGGGTTTGAATGATGAGGAAAAACTTCTGAAAAATATGAAAAAGCGAAAGCGCGGCAGCCTTGAGCGTGTGATCGAGCTGTACACGCCGTATGTGAGCACTGTAGTGTATAATGTCATCGGCGCGTCAATGACACATGAGGATGTTGAAGAGGCGGTATCGGATGTTTTTGTGTCGCTCTGGCGCTGTGCGGAGGGGCTTGACGGCGCCAAGGGCTGTATACGGTCATACCTTGGCGCTGCGGCACGGAACATGGCTAAGAATAAGCTTCGGTCGGTACGGGAGTATGACGCGCTAAGTGAGACTATCGCGTCCGTGGAGGCAACTCCTGAAGATGACGCGGAGCATAGGGACGAGCGGCATCGGCTGATAGAGGCGATAAAGATGCTCGGAGAGCCGGACAGTGAGATATTCCTCCGGTATTACTTTTATGACGAAAAAATATCGCATAT
>CAJFNT010000027.1 GCA_904395315.1 uncultured Clostridia bacterium | reverse complement strand
TACAGAGGTTTTCTGCAATGGCGAGCAGGTTAACTTTGATGTCGAGCCTATAACTGAAAATGACCGGACATTGGTAGGAATGAGAGCGATATTTGAATCGCTGGACGCTGATGTTACTTGGGAACAGGACACGCTCACAGCTGTAGCAGTCAAAGATGATACGACAATAAGATTGCAGGCAAACAATAATGTTATGCTGAAAAATGATGAAGAGATAACACTTGATGTACCGGCACAGATAGTAAACGACAGAACGATGATACCATTGAGAGCGGTAGCAGAGGCGCTTGATGCAAAGGTGGATTGGGTAGGGGAATTGAGACGAGTAGTGATAGACCAAGACCCTGAACCCATCCCTGTGTCAGATTGGAATCCGATATGGTATCAGAATGCCACGCAGTGGTACAAGTAAATTTAATATCAATTGATGTTGGTGACTGTTATAAAAACAGCAATCAGTGAAATGATTTCAATCAAACGGTAATGATCATGCCGCGGGAGATGTATCTTCCGCGGTCGTTTTTTTGCATATTTGTATGATCAAAAACTAATGTTGACAAAAATGGGCAATAGTGATATAGTTAAGATAGAGAAACAGTATTTGTTGTGTTACGCAGTATTATGAGTTTAATAATGCAAACGGAATTTGGGGGATTATATAAACAGCTTTTTGCCACCTGATGATGTGTACAACAACATGTTATACGATATTACAAAAGGGCTGTTCTTAAATGCGTGATCTGATAAGATCAAAGAAGCTTTGGGATTTTAAATGTAACATGGGTAGAAGGTGTGATTTATGAAAAATTTGTTTTTATTGTTTACTGCTGTATGCATGATATTGTTAAATTCATTGCCATGTTTAGCAGAAACAGTATCTGTAAGCTATAATATAATAAATGCAGGAGGAGAGGATTATAAAGGAACTTATAATTACAATGATGTTATATTGAGGAGAGATATTAATAAAATAAACAACTTCATATGGACAGGAAAAGAATATATATTATTTGATCGATACCCAAAGTATATATTTTATAAATCGAATGATATGATTGAATGGAAAGAACTTAATGAACCAAATGACTTGAAAACTATTATACCACTTGGGAAAACTCCTTTTAAGATAAATTTTTGGGGTGGAAAATATATTGTGTTTAACAGTTTGCATGAAGGAGGTGCTGAGTCAATATCTGCTATAAATCGGGGATATGAAGTACCGATAAATCCACTTTGGATATTGGATGATAACTTTAATATTATAAAAGAAATTGACTTTGGTGAACCTATAACAGCTGTAGGATATATTAACGGAAAGTATTATTTGCAGACTCAGGATTATACAAATTATAAAACGGATGGAAATCCAATAAATACAATATATACTTCAGATGATGCATTAACTTGGGTTGAGGATGACACATTAACTGATGTTCCGTTATGGAATGGAAATCAGTACGCATTAATGTTTTCCGGAAGCTTAACAGACGGAGATTCACCATATACATATTCAATTGAGGCTGTTGCTGATAATTCTATGGGTAACAGGACATCGATCGCATATGAGGAAGACACCATGAATTGCTTTGAGCAGATAGACGATCTTTATATATCATATAAGAAGTATCATTCATTTGGAGAGTATGATGAGAGTTTTAAGGTATCATTGGATGGAGTATATTGGCTTGATGTTTTGTATCCCGAATGGTTAAAGCATAATGATTTGAGAGAAGAGTCTTCATTGGATCATGTTATTGAAAGTGTATGTAATTTGATCAACACTGAAAATAAAATACTGTTTCAAACGAGCTATCGATTGTTCGAGTATGATAAGAACGAACTCAGAGAAGTATGGCACAATGTATTCGGAAATACGCAGACATATGTAAAATTTGATGGAACACTTCTCGGCTTTGAAACAGCACCTGTCATAGAGGACGACCGCACACTTGTACCGATGCGGTTCTTATTCGAGCAGATGGGCGCGGATGTGGAATGGGATCAGGCGACGCGCACCGCGACGGCGACAATGAACGGCACGACCGTGGCATTTTCGATAGACGACACAACAGCGGAAGTGAACGGTGCGGCTGCAACGATGGATGTGCCGGCAAGGCTCATAAATGATAAAACGATGGTCCCGCTGAGGTTCCTCTCGGAGAATATGGGCTATACGGTAACATGGGACGAGGCAACAAGGACTGCGATAGTGGAGTGAGGTGTTATTTGTGAACAAACGCAAGATATGTTATGTTATAGTTGCATGTGTGCTTTTGGTGATGAATACTGCGGTTTATGCAAATAGTGAGTTTACATTTAGTGAATTACCGGCAGATGAAGAGCTGTTGATACCCCCAATAAGTACCGATGCAGAGATCAGCAATAAAAAATTTATAAGTGCATTAGGTTTGTCGAGGTCGTATATAGATCATGTCAATGGTGAGACATATATTGTCGGAAGGGGTAATACATCGTATTCGCTTCCTGTTAAAATATCAGGAGATGTCGTTGCCGGTCCGGATTGCATATGGACGGGTGAATATTATTTTACGCGCAGTTCCGTGTTGGACGGATATTGGTACGATGCGGAAAAATATGCGGTGCCGCTATGTTTGTATGATAAAGAATGGAACTTGATAAAAGAGTATGATTTGAAAAATACATATAAGCAGCATCCATTAAAGATCGGATATGCAGATGGAGTCTATTACTGTTTGTTAAAAGAAGAGTGGAATAACGGCAAATCAGAAAGAGAGAAAATAATTTGTTCTGTCGATTTTGAAAATTGGCAGGAAACAGATCAAAGTGTTCCACAGACATTTGCGCAGGCAACGTTATGGGGAGAAAAAATATCACTTTCGAACGATGAATTTTTGCCTGTTGTGTACGAGGACAACACAAAAAAGGATATATATTACACATTGGGAGAATGGATCATAAATATTGACAGTGAGGGAGACTTTTATTTTTCCAATGATAATGTATACTTTTATAAAATAAAGTACCCGGACGAACTCAAAGCCATCGATGATGTCAATGATTATACTTATTCAATAAAAGCGGCATATGAATACGGTGACTGCATTGTAATGGACATGTCAAGAAAATGGGGGAACTCAGTTGACAGTATCGGTACAGTAAGGCTAATGGCGGATAAAAATGAGCTCTATTCGCAGTTGAATGAATTACAAACCAGACCGAAGATCGAATATCAAAAAAAGATTTTGGCATTTGAAACAGCACCTGTCATTGAAGATGACCGCACACTGGTACCTATGCGATTCTTGTTTGAGCAGATGGGCGCGGATGTTGAATGGGATCAGGCGACGCGCACCGCAACGGCGACGATGGACGGCACGACCGTGGCATTTTCGATAGACGACACAACAGCGGAAGTGAACGGCACGGCTGCGACGATGGATGTTCCGGCGAGACTGATCAATGATAAAACGATGGTCCCGCTGAGGTTCCTCTCGGAGAATATGGGTTATACGGTAACGTGGGACGATGCAACGAGGACTGCTGTTATCGAGTGAGGTGTTATTTGGTTTGCCGATATGCAGAGCATACGTTATGTTCCGCTCGCTTATAAACACAGTTCGGCAAGGGAAAACGGAAACACACATACGATAAAATGGCATAAGCTGTTTGTGAAAGGAAGGGAGATAAGATAAAATGAAAGCAGGAAACAAGTCGATAATAAGCTTGATAAGCGCGTGTATGGTAATAATATGCATGCTTGCAGTACCGCAGGTCAAAGCGAACGACAGCGTAGATGGGCTAAGTACAAATATAGAGAATCTTCAAATCAGAAATGTAAAAACGAACAGCGAATTGGATGATATTACTTTAGCCCGTAAAAACGCGTTCGATGCTTATTGGCCTTATTGGTTAGAGACAACAAAGGAAATGGGTCGGACATACGGACAAAGTGATGATGAATTATATCGGGAGCAATGGGGATATGTAAAGCCTGACTTTGATAATGGATTCCTGATCAGCTGCTTGCGAACAGTTAAATATTTATTGCAGTATGCACAGGCAGAGCAATTAGGCTATTTGTTCAGTAACACAGAATATTGGTCGGTGGGCTCATCTAATTTTACGTTGGAAGGCGATTATATAGAAAATATAAATGAATATTTCAGCGATGTGGTATGTAAGGTGGCTATAGACGATGAGGAGAAAGAATTTGTAACAGATATAAGTAAAATAGAGGATATATTATTGGATGCAGATGTAAGCAGCGTGACAGAAGTAAAATTGTTTTCACTTCTGGATCTGGTATTATTTATGTACATAAAAGGTGATGCCGAAGAATATATGATCAAAGTTAGTGATCATGTTGGGCAAAGTGGATATATCCCCAATATAGAAAGATTCAAATTATATCCCGCAAAAACAGTGTTCAATGATATCGTAAAGCTTGCAGAGGATGATCAATTTTCATACAACAAATCTGTGTCTAAAAACATTGCATTGCAAAAACCTGCATATGAAACAGAAGCTCAGCAGCTTCAGCAACAAGGTCTCCTTCAGGGCAATGAAAACGGACTTGATCTTTTAAAGCCGTTGACGCGCGCGGAAGCGGTAACGCTTTTGATACGTGCTATGGGATTGGAGGATCAGACTGCAAATTATACAGTGAGTCAGTTTGCTGATATTGCGTCTGACAACTGGGCGTCCCCATATGCGGCATTAGCAAAAGAAAAAGGCATAACAAACGGGGTAAGTGATACTGAGTTTGCGCCGGATGATCCGGTAACGGCGGATCAGTTCGCAACATTTACACTGCGTGCCGCGGGAGAAAGCGATTTTGATTACACACAAGGTATACAAATACTAATTGATCGAGGCATTATAACAGAGGAAGAGTCGGAAACTATGGATCTGTTCACACGCGGGGACATGGCAAAGATCATTTATGAGGCACGGGAAAAGGGTCTGCTGTAAGTAAAAAGCAAAAATCTCATAGATATAATGATTTTACAAATAAAAAAAATGTAGTGTCAGTTTGACACTGCCAACGAATATCGAATGATCGTTTATAAATCGATAAAATATAATCTTATAGCAATAATTTCATATTTTGCAGCAATAATACTTAATGAATTTGTTGATTGCTTGATGTATACTGTTCGTGACAAATAAATATTTGTTATAGTGATCTATAACGCATAAGGATATTTGAAAGGAAGAACATAAAATGAACATCAACACGAGGATCATATATCATGGACAGAGCGATGCTGTAAAGAATGCGATAGAAATACTTCGGCGCGATATGAAAACTGTTTTTAACGCTTCCGATAAAGACAGCGGCGAGCTATTGCTTGTAGAGAAGGATATGCCGGAGGAGCGGTTTGAGATAAAGGACGGCAGCATATACGCGGGCGATGAACTCGGCTTTGTGTACGGACTTTTGCATATAAGCGAGGTATCCCTCGGTATACCGCCGTTTTGGTTTTGGTACGACTATGAGCCGAAACATATGAGCGAGACGGAGATAGTCGATTATGTATCTATTCCCGCAAAGATACGTTTCCGCGGCTGGTTCCTAAACGATGAGATACTGCTTACACACTGGGCTCCGAACGGCGATGCTTTATTGCCTTGGAAAATGGCATTTGAAGCGATACTCAGATGCGGCGGTAATATGGTTATACCGGATACGCAGGTAATGCCTGAACACAGCGAGCTTGCCGCTTCGTATGGGCTGTGGCTCACGCATCACCATGCGGAACCGCTGGGAGCGGATATGTTTGTTAAGGCATACCCTGATTTGGCTCCGTCCTATCAGAAGTATTCGGAAAAATTCAAAAAACTGTGGGCTGACGGGATAGAGAGGCAAAAATCGTATAAGGTAGTTTGGGATCTTGGTTTCAGAGGGCAGGGAGATACTCCGTTCTGGGATTCCGATAAGGACTCCGAGTATGACACAGATGAAAAGCGCGGGAAGCTGATAAGCGATATAATAAGACTTCAATATGATATGATACATGAAAAAGTCAAAGAACCTGTATGCTGTACTTATCTTTATGGTGAAATGATGGAGCTTTACCGAAAAGGCTGTCTGAGTCTTCCAGAGGATATTATTAAAATATTTGCCGATAACGGCTATGGCAAAATGGTGTCCCGCCGTATCGGTATGGATAATCCGCGTACAGTGGCGCTGCCGGAAAAAAATGACGGTATGTACGGCATATATTATCATGTTTCATATTGTGATCTTCAATCCTGCTCACATATTACTCAGACAGGAGTGAGTCTTGACTTTATAACAAACGAGCTTGAAAATGCCTTTGAAAAAGGCGCTGATGATTACTTGATAGTAAACTGCTCGAATATACGCCCTCATGTCTTTATGCTTGCGGCTATAAGCTGTATATGGAAGGGTGAAAAATTCGATGCTGCCGAATTTGCAAAAACCTATTTCGGTGATGAAAAAGCCGCTGCCGCATATCTTGATTATGCCGGTGAGGCTGTATCGTTCGGAGAGCACGAGGATGAGAAAGCGGGCGACCATTTTTACAATTTCAGCGTAAGAGCGTTTGCCTCTGATATAATGAAAGGCAGGGATCACTCGATCCATATGAAGTGGGTCACAGGTAATATTCCTATTGAGGAGCAGTTGAAATGGTTCAAGGAAAAGTGTGACGAAGGTGAAGCGAACTACGACGGATTCTTAAAGTCGCATGATCTCACGCTGGGGAATTTGTACGACAGCACTATAATGCTCCAAGGCAGACTGCACTATCATGGTTATAAGGGAGGCGCGCTTTTTGCGCGTGCCTGCATGGAGCTGCTTGATAAGGACTATGTAAAAGCTTTTTATCTGACAGGTCTTGCGGCGGAAGAATTTGAGGCGGCGAATAGACTTCTCAGGGCCTCTGAATACGGAGTGTGGAACGGCTTTTATTCTAATGACTGCTTTGCCGATTTTAAATTTACAGCATATATGTTAAGAAGGCTTATGTTTTATATCAGAAATTTCGGTGAAGGACCTGGCTTTTGGACCTGGCCGAGAGAGCTGTTTTACGATGAGCAGGATAAGGGCGTAAGACTTCAGATGAATATTGATAACCGCGATACAGACGAAGCTCTGTTTGAGAAATTGAAGCAGTTGAAAAAATAAATAGATATACTTATAGCTCCTTGTGTAAAACTTATATGCAGGGAGCTATTTATTGCTATTTTTAGCAGAGGATGCATTGACAAAGGATTTGTGGATCAAATATATAGACTTTTGTCGAGTTCTCACAGCTACAGCTTTTGTAGAGCATCTTTCATCCACAGCTTCTGGCTTTTTAAATGTGCTGGTCTTATATCTATACAGTGTCCCAAGGCGGTCCTTTGTGGCATTTGCGTAGCAAAAATTATGTGTTTTTTATGAACTTGACTTCATAGGAATATTACATTATAATTATAATGTAATATAAAAATACGGACGATTGGAGATCGGGAGGTGCGAGGAGGAAGTTATGGATAAGGTTTGCGGTGGGACAAGACGTGTGTCGTGCCTTGACTTTGTTTTTAAAAATGGGAGCTTTGAGATAAGGCGCGGCAGTGTTTTGGGAACGGAGTTTCCGGGAACAGATGAGCTTCTAAATTTTGTTCGATGCGGCGTGTGGTATGTCAGGGCATGCGGAGGAGCCGGCAACGTGATTGTTTTGCCGAGAGGATTTGAGGCTGCCGCGGTAAATATAAAGACGGAGGACGCATATGTCAAGCTTTGTCCTCTTGATGCGCTTGATGTATCTTTCAAGATATCCGGGGGAATGCTTAAAACCGGTGTTGTAAAGGCAAGAAGCATCTATGCTGATCTTGGAAGAGGAACAGCTGATATAACAGTTCAGCCAGAACTGTCATCATTTTTTGAATGTGGAATGGGAGATATGCATGTAAGACTTCTGGGAAATAAAGAGGATCATCGTATAAGATCAGAACATGGTGTTGGAGAGCTTTTTATAGATGGCGAGAAGACAGGAAGAAAGGCGATCAACGGGATAGGCTCAAAAGAGATATTTGCCAGGTGCGGCATGGGGGTGCTTAGACTCGATTTTGCTGGAATGGAGCGGTAAATATAAGAGCAGCGGCAGAAAATTTTATAATTCGGCATATATTTTTTTCATAATACCTTGAAATTTCATTTTTTTTGGTGTATAATTATACTATAATATATCTGTCTGTGCTGATGTCTAAACGGCTGCGGGCAGAAATGAAACGAAGGAGACTAAAAAAATGGGTGCATTTATTGACGGCTTGAAGGCGAGAGCAAAAGAAAACATGAAAACGATCGTTCTCGCTGAAGGAGAAGAACTCAGAACTATTAAGGCTGCGGCGATCGTTAAAGCGGAGGGATACGCAAAGAATATTCTTTTGGGAAACCCTGATAAGATAAAAAAGATAGCTGCCGATGAGGGGATCGATATAGACGGTATCGAGATAATAGATCCCTCGAATGGAAATGAAGAGTTTGCCGAGCTTTTTGCGGAACTGCGTAAGAAGAAGGGCGTGACTATCGAACAGGCGAGAGAAACTGTAAAGGATCCGCTTTATTATGGGGTCATGATGGTCAAGAAGGGGATCGTTGACGGAATGGTTGCCGGAGCGGTGAATTCATCGGCTAATGTTATAAGACCTTCACTTCAGATTTTGAAAACAGCACCGGATACAAAGCTTGTATCTGCGTTCTTTATACTTAATGTTCCGGATTGTGAATATGGTGAACACGGAACATTTATTTTCGGTGACAGCGGCTTGAACCAGGATCCGACTGCTGACGAGCTTTCGGAAATCGCAATATCATCAGCCAAATCATTTAGGAGTCTTGTTGGGGCAGAGCCTAAAGTCGCAATGCTTTCATATTCTACATACGGTTCGGCAAAGCACGAACGGGTTACAAAGGTACAGGAAGCAACAAAGCTTGCAAAAGAGAAGGCTCCCGAACTTCAGCTTGACGGAGAGCTTCAGCTTGACGCTGCGATTGTTGAAAGCGTTGGAGCGCAGAAAGCGCCGTCATCGCCTGTTGCCGGTCATGCAAACGTTCTCATATTCCCGGATCTTGATGCCGGAAATATAGGTTACAAGCTTGTTCAGCGTCTTGCAAAGGCGGAGGCTTATGGTCCGATACTTCAGGGTATAGCGGCTCCTGTAAATGATCTTTCAAGAGGATGCTCGGCAGAAGATATTGCCGGAGTGGTTGCCATTACGGCTGTTCAGGCTGCACAGAAATGAGCGGAAAAGGCGGTACACTGCCTTTAAATATCCCATTAACTTTGGGGTTTGTTGATGAAACGACGGAAAGGATATATGATTTATGAAGATTTTGGTAATTAATGCCGGAAGCTCATCGCTTAAGTATCAGCTTATCGACATAGACAACAAAAAAGTGCTCGCAAAGGGACTTTGTGAGAGAATAGGTATAGAAGGCTCAAACCTCCAGCATACATGCGTTGAAAAAGGACTTGATAAAATAAAGATAGAAAAGCCGATGAATGATCACGGCGATGCTATCCAGATGGTAATAGATGCGTTGATAGATCCCGAGCATGGAGTTATCAGTTCAATGGATGAGATCGGTGCCGTAGGTCACAGAGTCGTTCACGGAGCTGAGGAATTTACAGACTCGTGTATCATAACAGAAGCTGTTATGAAAGCGCTGCAGAAGTGCACTCCGCTTGCTCCGCTTCATAATCCACCGAATATAATCGGCATAGAAGCATGTAAGAAGATCATGCCGAACACACCCATGGTAGGAGTTTTTGATACAGCATTCCATCAGACGATGCCGCCTAAGGCGTTCATGTATGCTCTTCCTTATGAGTATTACGAGAAGGAAGGCATAAGAAAGTACGGCTTCCATGGAACAAGTCATAAATACGTTTCTCAGAAGGCTGCGGAGTATCTCGGAGGAGATCCTGAAAAGCTCAAGATCGTTACATGTCATCTTGGAAACGGCTCGTCTATAAGTGCTGTTAACGGTGGCAAGTGTGTTGACACATCAATGGGATTTACTCCGCTTGACGGTGTTCCGATGGGAACAAGGACAGGATCAATGGACCCGGCAGTTGTAACGTATCTTATAAACAAGGGTATGAGCGCTCAGGAAGTAGATAATCTTATGAACAAGAAGAGCGGTGTTGCGGGAGTTTCAGGAGTATCTTCGGACTTCAGGGATCTTACAGCCGCTTCAAAAGAGGGTAATAAGCGCGCGCAGCTTGCGCTTGATATGTTCACATATCAGGTAAAGAAGTACATAGGTTCATATGCCGCTGCAATGGGCGGTATTGACGCTGTTGTATTCACTGCCGGCGTTGGAGAGAACGACGCTGCCACACGTAAGGCTATTGTTTCCGGTCTTGAGTTTATGGGTATAAAGATCGATGATGAAAAGAATAACGCAAGAGGCACAACAGATATTTCGGCTGATGATGCAACTGTAAAAACTCTTGTTATTCCAACGGATGAGGAAATGATGATAGCTATAGATACAAAACGTCTCGTAGAAGGCAAATAATACGGCACTATTTAAATATGAAATACCGCATCCGGATCTTTGGGTGCGGTATTTTTATAGCAGTACAGTGAAATGATCATATACTGACAGACAGCGATCGTTATAAAAAGGTGGATGGATATGTATATAGCAATTTGTGATGATGACAAGCAATATCTTGGAAAAGTTGATAAATATATGCAAGACATTCAAAAGACATTCGGCGATATCAAATGGCGGCTGTTTGAGCGTGCGGAGGATGTCTGGGAATATTATAAAAGGAACGGAAATAAATTTGATGTTCTGATCACAGATATTGAAATGGGAGAAATGAGCGGTATAGAATTGGCAAATTCAGTGAGGGAACGCGACAAGAACGTTATCATTTTTTACATGACTAATTATACAGAGTATGCGGTGAAATGTTTTAGGGCCGAACCGCTGAATTTCTGGGTCAAGCCATTGTCTTACGAGATCGTGTCCGAAGATCTGCAACGGGCGCATGATAGGATATTGAAGTCGCGTGAATATGTGACCATCATAGAAAACAGGGAACGTAAGGATATCAAATATAATGATATAATATATCTTGAGACCTGGGGCAAAAAGACGTTGATACACACGTGTAGGCATGATTACAAAACAAATAAATCATTGTCTGATTTTCAAAGAGAACTTGATAAGGATAGGTTTGTCAGAGTGAATCAGACTTATATAATAAACTATGAGTATGTGAGAGATTTTACAAAGAATAGTATAGAAATATATGATGTAAATGGAAGTATGCCCATAGGCAGAACATATATGGAAGATTGGCGAAAAGGGTTTATGAACTATAACAGAAGGAGATTGTTGGAGAAGTGAATATCTATACTGTGGCTGATTGGATGACGGGATTTTTTGAGGCGTATTATCTGTATATGCTTTTTGAAGCCGTTCTGGAACGACGGGAATGGATAAGTAAATGGGTCTATATTGCCGTTATGATTGGTGTGGCTGTATCGATAAATCTCAGCAACGAAATTTTGTCGATAGGAATGTTCAATCTTATTATAATGCTGCTCATAGGCGTACTCGCATCATTTTTATACGAAGGGAAGATAAGTCTTCATTTTATTGCTCCGATATTGGGAATAACAATTACAGCGATCACAGAGGTCATTGTTCTGTTTGTTTTGGCATTGATATTTAATGAACAGACAAATATCATTATCGCTGACGGTTATATGAGGATCGCCGGTATAATCGTGTCAAAGCTTGTTGGTTTAGCCGTTATAAAATACATAACTTACAGAGTGAATAAAGCATATACGCACATAAACACTAATTATTGGGTATTGTTTTTTCTTATGTTTTTATCGCTGATGTTCACGATATACGCGTTTTTTTCCGTGATAAACGAGGGCGTGAGTGAACCGGTACGAAATTTGATAATTGTTGCATCGTGCTGTTTGGCAGCGATCACAGTGGCCATAATGTATATCTATGAAAGAAACATTAAACAGCAGGATCAGCTTGCGGATCAGAGGTTACTGCAAGCACAGTTCACAAATCAAATAAAACATTATAATGCGTTGATAATGTCTCAGGAGCAAGTCATGAAAACAAGGCATGATCTTAGGAATCATCTTAACGGTATAAAAGCTTTGGTCAGTGACGGTAAATGTGAGGCTGCTGTTGAATATATAGATTCATTGCTTGAGCCTATGAGTAATGAGAAAAAGGGATTCGATACAGGGAATACGGTTCTTGACGCGCTTTTGAGTGTTAAAAAGGAGGAAGCGGAAAGCAAGAATATAAAATTTCAATCAAAGATCCTTATACCGGAAAATATACCTATAGATGATTCGGATATTTGTATTATTTTTGGGAATGCGCTCGATAATGCTATAGAAGCCTGTGAAAAAGTAGCTGAAGATCCGTATATTTCGATCAAGATAATATATGGCGGAAACACATTGGTATGCAGGATCGAAAATTCATTCAATAATGTGCTGCCTGATGGTAAAGCGACTACGAAAGATGACATCCATGTTCATGGAATAGGGAAAAAGAGTATAGAAAGCGCGCTTGAACATTATAATTCAATGTATGACACTGAAATATTGAAGGACAAATATATTTTTAGCTTTTTCTTCTGGAATATTTATGATGAGGATAAGAATAGATCGTCTTCCAATACGAGTGAATAATAAACACAATGTTTAAATCAAAAATATAAAGAAAATGACAGATCGATGATAAGGAACGATCTGTTATTTTTTTGATTGAATGATCATATTACAAATATCCAAGGATAATGCAGAATATCCAAAGAAGTATTGCATTATTTAAGCTTTGTGGTATAATTATATCGAAACGTGTGATAAAAATATCCGTGCGGTTTCGAATATGCGGTTGAGGCATATGGATAAGGATGGATAAAGAGCGAAGCTGCAATGGTGTTTTGTCCTTTCACCAAACCGTGTTTTATGACTGCGGTATGCATTATAGCCGATGTGTTTTGAGCAGTATCCATATACTGATCGCAGTTAAGTTCTTTTTTTGATCCGTTTTTTGGGATGTATTTAGGTAAAGGATATTTATAACGCAACAGTGCTCCGGAATAGCCACGGAGCACTGTTGCGTTTATATGGAGAGTTATATTTTTTCAAATACAGGGATGATATCAATAGGAGCGTCGGCGTGGATTGTCTGACCTCCATTATAAACGATGCCGTCATGGATGTTTTTCCAGCTGCCGGATGGGAGGTATACATTGCGTTCTGTCATTCCCTGATACATTATCGGTGCAACAAGATATTTTGATCCGAACATATATTGATCATCTATGTCCCAGCACATTTCATCATCGGGAAACTCGTAAAACATTGTCCTTATAACGGGAGATCCGTTTTTGCTTGCCTCGTCCATTATTGACTTTATATAGTCTTTCATGCCAAGACGTATATCGAGATATTTCTTAAGTATCTTATATACATCTTCTCCATAGCTCCATAGTTCATTTGGCCTTCCTGTCTCAGAAAAACCGCCGCCGTAGTCAAGACCAGACAGATTTGGCGTGTCATGAGGACCGCGGTCTCCATGCATACGCAGTACGGGGCAGAAGGTTGAAAATTGAAACCAACGCACCAACAGTTCATTGAAATGTTCATCGCGGACATCACCGAAGAATCCGCCCGTGTCGGAGACCCACCATGGTATTCCGGCGATACCGATATTGAGACCTGCGCTTAGCTGGTCGCGAAGAGAGGTGAACGTTGATTTTATATCACCGGACCATACGAGAGCGGCATATTTCTGACTTCCGACCCAAGCACAGCGCAGGAGATTGACTATGTCTTTTTGTCCGGAAGCTTTCATCCCGTCATAAAAAGCTTTCGCATGCTCTTTGGGATAACTGTTGCCGATTTTTAGAACGGGACCGGTGTAATATCTATAGTGATCGAAATCATATGAAGAGTATTCCGGTTCAGCTTCATCGAGCCAGAACATGTCTATACCATATTTGTAATAATTCTCCTTAGCCTTATCCCAAATAAACTTACGCGCTTCAGGATTTGTGGCATCATAGATCACAGTGTCACCCTGGAAATCAAAACATTGTATAGAGCCGCGTTCTGTGCGCACAAGCAGACCTTTGTCGAACATTTCTTTGAAATTCACACTTTTTCTGTCAACTGTTGGCCATATGGATACCATGCAGCGCACTCCCATATCGTGAAGCTCATTTAGCATTGCCTGCGGATCCGGCCAGTATTCTGGGTCAAAGCTCCAGTCGCCCTGTCTTATCCAATGGAAGAAATCGATCACGATAACATCGAGCGGGATGCCGCGTTTTTTATATTCTCTGGCGACCTGAAGGACCTCGTCCTGTGTGCGGTAACGGAGCTTGCACTGCCAAAGTCCAAGCGCATTTTCCGGGAACTCAGGCGCTCGTCCGGTGATCTCTGTGTAATTTTTGATGATGTCTTTTGGCGTATCATCTGCAGTTATCCAATAGTCGAGTTCTTCGGAAAGCTCACTGCGCCACTGTGTATAGTTATTTCCAAATATAACCTCTCCGATACCGGCGTTGTTCCATAAAAAACCGTATCCTTTGTTTGATATGTAAAATGGAATGCTTATTTGTGAATTACGTTGCGCAAGCTCTAAAATACAGCCTTTGAGATCAAGATTCGGCTGTTGGTACTGTCCCATGCCGTATATTTTTTCGTTTATATCTGCCTCAAATCGTGCTGTTATCTTGTAATCGCTTCCGCTGATCGGTTTGAATTCTCTGGCTGAGAATTTCATGCTCGGACTATGACCTTGTGTTTCTGTCCAGTCTCTTGAATACTCGCTGAGGATGAGCTCATTTTCTCTGTAAAATTCTATCCTGCCGCTTTGATATATGACACAGCGCAATTTCCCGTTTTTTATTTCAGAATAAGGGGTATTAAGACTTATATCAGCTAATGATGCTGATGGTGATAGCGACTTATTATCGTTTGTGAAATCGGAGTTTTGTGTAACTCTTACGCGAAGCGCGTTTGTTCCCCACGCGTCTATCCGTACTGTTTCGTTTTGTTGTTTTGCAATAAGACAATTTTGTTCATTTGAAAAATACATAAACTTTCCTCCAGGCATTTTGTTATCAGTTTTTATGGTATAATTATATTGGTTCTACTGAGATTTTTATATAACTATTTTGACAATTTATAAAACAATATTGATAAAGTGGGAATGAACAGGACTTTTTCGAAATGAAATATCGGATATGGAGACTACGAGTTCTATGAAATCATATTTTGCAGATTTGTGGCCCACAGAATGTAGGCGCAAATTTAGCACTTGAAAATTTTCGATGTGTGTGCTATAATTAGTCCTGTGACTTGTTTTGATTCAATGGTATAATGTATTTATGTGTGGATATACCTGTATGCGTTTTGGAGTGTGGAATGATAAAAAGAAATAATTTGATAAAAGTTATCACATCTATAGTTCTTGCACTGTTTTTCTGGACATTTACATGTTTGAATAAGGAGCTTTTTTATGTATATGACAGCGGAATGAAGTTTCGGCTCGGATATTTTATTGCGGCGCTTGCATGCTCAGTAGCAGTTTGCGCTCTCGGCTCGATAAAACTTAGTCTGAGTGAAAAGGCGGAAAAGGCAGCCGGAACGGCGGCGTATATTTTTTCGTTGTTTGGCGCGATGGAGATATCGATTTTGTTTTCGAATGGATTTGAGGCATCGGTCGGCATATATTTCGTTAATATGCTGTTCTACGCTGTTTTTGCCGGGATCGGATTGCTTGTTTCCGGAAGTATGCGCGTATCGGCTCTTACCGCTCTGGGAGTTTCGTATGTATTTAATGCATCAAGCTTTGTAGTGTATTGCCTGCGCGGTTCACCGCTTACACCGACAGATTTCTATGCGTTCGGAACAGCTATGAACGTTGCTGAAAATTATGAGTTTCAGCTGGAATATCAGATGATAACAGCAACTGCTGCCGCTGCAGTTTTTATTATGACAGCTTTCAAATTTCCGTTAAAGATAAAGGTGAAAAAGGGGATCGCCCGAACGGTCGGCGCTGTTGCTGCCGCTGCTGCGGTCTTGTTTGTCGTAATTTTCGATCATTCGGAATATGATGTTTCGGTATACGATCAATATTATGCGAATCTGGAGTTTGGATCGGCTTTCAGCTTCTATGTGAACAGCACAAAGCTCGGGCTGAAAGAGAGTGATACGTATGACCCTTCAGCGATTAATGAGCTGTTGCTTTCATATGGGGATGAGGAGATAGGGAGCGATGCGGATGTTGAAAAACCTAATATAATAGTTATTATGAATGAGAGCTTTTCTGATCTCAGCGTGATAAATGACTTTGACACTAATGAGGATTATATGCCGTTTTTCCGATCACTCGAAGAAAACACGGTAAAAGGCAGGCTGTTTGTCTCGCCATTTGGAGGATATACCTGCAACACGGAATACGAGTTCCTTACAGGTATGTCGACAGGCGTACTCGGTTCGAGAGCGGCGCCGTATATCCAGATGATGTTTAATAAGCTTCCGTATTCTTTGAACACTCATTTGAAATCGCTTGGATATAACACAACGGCCTTGCATCCGTTTTATGCTGATGGTTGGAACAGGACTCGTGTCTATAACTATCTTAGCTTTGACAGATTTATAAGTCTGGAGAATTTTACGGAATACAGCGAGTACCCAGAGTATATAAGAGGATATGTAAGTGACAAGAGCTCGTATGATGCAGTTCTTAATCTGCTTTACGAGAAAGATCCTGATGATCGTGAGTTTATATTTAATATAACAATGCAGAACCATGGCGGATATATCGACAACACGTATGAAACGGAGATATATCTTGAAAATATGAGCGGAGAATATCCTGAGACCGAGCAGTATCTTACGCTTATCAAGCATTCTGATGAAGCGCTCGAATATCTGATAAACGCTCTTGAGGATTATGAAGAACCTGTGGTGGTAGTAATGTTCGGAGATCATATGCCAAATATAGAAAGAGAGTTTTATGAGGAACTGTATGGCGCGCCGCTGGAGGAACTGGGGAGCGAAGAGCCTCAAAAAAGATATATGGTGCCGTTTTTGATGTGGGCAAATTATGATATTGAAGAGGGAACGGATGTCCATACAAGTCCTTGTTATCTTTCAAATTTGATCATGGAGGCTGCGGGACTCCCGAAGAGCCGCGTTCAGTTGTATCTTGACGATCTTAGGAATTATATGCCAGAGCTTAATCCTATGGGATATTATGATGCAGACGGATACTGGCATGACTATTCTGAAACGTATAAGTATAATGAATATTACGATCTGCAGTATGCTCTGCTTACAGGGGAGAGGTTGAGCTATGATTTTTCGTATGGTTCTGAAGATTATGAGCATTTTGGCAATTTTGTTATTTCTCCCAGATTTGAATTTGGGGAAGTGAGACAAAGAGAAACGGATGTTTTAAATTCGGAAGACGATATATATGGACCTATACAGCAGTATGGACCGATACGTCAAGATCCATGATAAAATTAGGAGGGAAAAATGAAAAGAAAATTGATTTTGTGCGCGTTAGTTGCGGCATCCTTTTTTATTGGCGGTTGTGATGTGTCATATTTATTCGGATATCTTGATGACAGAGAATTCACACCCGATGCTGACGGACTAAATGTGTATTTTCTTGATGTTGGACAAGCTGATTCAGCATATATAACCTGCGGCGGTGAATCTATGATGATAGATGGAGGCAACAAAGCCGATTCCGATTATATTGTGTCATTTTTAGATGATATTGGTGAGAATGATCTTAAATATGTGTTTGGAACACATGTCCACGAGGATCATATAGGAGGCTTAGCCGGGGCGCTTACACAATGCTCGGTGGAAAGAGTATTCTGTTCAAAGACATCCTACGACTCGGAAGCGTTTTCTGATTTTAAAGAAAAAGCTGAAGATCAGGGAGTGGAGCTGGAGGTGCCTGAGCCGGGTGATGAATATATGCTTGGCGGTTGTTCAATAACGGTGTTGGGACCTGACGAGATAGGCGATGATGAGAATAATAATTCTATCGTTCTGAAACTTGAGTATGGAGATACTTCATTTTTGTTCACAGGTGATGCTGAGAGCAGTGAGGAAAAGCAGCTTTTAGAGGACTGGGGCAGCGAGCTTAGATCGGATGTGCTCAAAGTCGGACATCATGGGAGTGAAACATCATCTTCGTACAGCTTTTTGCGTGAGGTAATGCCTGAGTATGCGATCATATCAGTAGGGAAAGGTAATTCATATGGGCATCCTGATGAGAATGCATTAAGCCGCCTTTCTGACGCCGGAGCCAGTATATACAGAACTGATGAAAATGGTATTATAAAAGTACATTCGGACGGATATCAGATATCAGTCGAATGTGAAAAATAAACTTAGGAATATTGCGGTATGTTCTCTCATATATTCTAACGAGTGACCGGAACGATCGGTCAGAAAAGAGAATAATGGGAGGAAGCAATATGGAACTGATAAAACAGGCGATATGCGTGTGCGATATTGCGGCAAGAGGAAGCATGCAGGCTATGGCAGACGGTGATGTGATAGTGCCGGATGTCAAGCCGGATATTTTGAAGCTGCTGCAGGTCGATGCTGAGGCGTGCGTGACCGACAAATATATTGAGAACGGTAGACTTGTGGTTTGCGGAAGAGTGGACTATAAGGTACTGTATGTGCCTGATAAGGCGAATGAGCGGATAAGCAGTATATCTGCATCGATGGAATTCCGCCAGACAGCTGACTCTCACGGCGCAGAGAACGATTCTGTGCCGCTTGCGTCAGCGGCGGTGGACAGAGTGGAGTTTAACGCGGTGAATTCAAGAAAGCTTCGTCTGAGAGCCATAGTGTCTGTACGATATGAAGTGTGCAGGATCAAGGAACCGGAGCTTTGTATCGATGTCGATGACGAGCGCGCCGAGAGAAAGAAGAGGAGCGCGGTATTTGAAAGCGCGGCGGATATATCAGAGCATGATTTCTCGGTAAAGGAATCCATTGAGGTACCGGCGGGGCAAAGCTCAATAAATGAGATACTGAAAACCGATGCGCATATTTCTGACACTGAGTATAAAACAGTTACCGGCAAGGCGATCGTTAAAGGATGTGTCCGTATATGTATACTTTACACAGATGATGAGGGGGATATAAAGTACATAGAGGCAGAGACCCCATTTACTGAAGTGCTTGATATAGATGGCGCGGGTGAGGATGCTATATGTGATATCGACTACAGCATTACAGGCATTATGTGTACGGTTGAAGCGGACAGCGATGGCGATATGAGGATTGCATCTGTGGATGTTGATATTTGTGCGGCTGTGAGAGCGTTCGAAGAAACAGATATTGAGATACTTGAGGATTGCTATATTCCGTATATGGATACAAAATGCAGGTATGAGACTGTTGTGCTTTCAGAGACGGTTGCGAGACCGTCATCCCAGAATAATCTGCGTGAGATAATTGATTTTCCGTCAAATGCTCCCGGTGTAAGCGGCGTATATAATGTTATGACAAATGCTTCAGTGTCAAAGGCAGAACTGCGAAAAGGAAAGCTGCTCTGCGAGGGGAAAATAGAAGCGTTCATTTTATATATCACGGATTCGATGGAAAGCCCGATATACAGTTTAAAGAAAGATATAAAATTTTCGTATATGCTTGAATGCGATGCGGACGGCGAAGATCTTGAAACGGAAGCGAAAGCGGAGGTAAGACATGTAAGTTACAGCTTGAATGCCGGAGGAAGTTTGGAACTCAGATGCCTTTTGGAGATAGATGCCAGGATCACAAAAATGAGCCGCATCTCAAATATTGTTTCTGTTGATGTTTCGGACCGCACAGAGAAAAGAGGTATAATAATATATTTTGTAAAAAACGGTGACAAACTTTGGGATGTTGCCAAACGCTACGGAGTGACATGTGAGTCAGTAATGAGCATCAATGATATGGAGGATGAAAAACTGCGCGGCGGGGAGAGATTGTTTATTCCGCCGCAGTAAAATATATTGAAAAAAGGCGTCATCAGATATGATATGTACTAAAAACGGGTCATATCGCTGACGCCTTTTTCTTTTTATATAAAAGGTGTGGACAAATATCTGTAATTGTGCTATACTTTTGGTAGAATGGACATGGATGGAGTGATCGTGTTGAACATAGGATATAAACTGGCTATGTACCGAAAAAAATCCGGATTGAGCCAGGGAGAGGCGGCAGACATACTTCAGATATCAAGAGCTACTTTGAGCAAGTATGAGAACGGTGAGGATCTCCCGGTGGACGTGTTTGTAAAAATGGCTGAATTATATGATTTTGATGTGTTCGATGTGCTTGGTGTGAATGATCCGTCGGAAAGCGTGCTTACCAATGAAGATGTTCATGCGCTTACCGATTCACATAATGCATATTGGGAGCGTAAGAGGAAGAGACTTTCGGGTCTGTTTCCGGATGTGGTGTCTTTACAGGGTTTGAAGAACAGTTCGGAGGCGGAATAAATGCAGACTATTGATGAGGCGCTGGCAAGGCTGGAAAGGTCAAAGTTCAGGAATGGATTCAGACTGGATAGAAAAGATCTTGAGTATATAGACAAAAAAGGGATGGATACTATAAGGCGTCATGCTGTGGATTTTGTCAGGACGAGACTTGCGCCTGCTGTGATATCTAATGATGGGAAGCAAACTCCTATGCGAGGACATCCGGTGTTCAAGGCTCAGCATGCAACTGCATGCTGTTGCAGAGGTTGTCTTAATAAATGGTATAAAGTCAAGAAGGATTGTCAGCTAAGCGATAAACAGCAGGAGAAGATCGTAAATTTGATCATGGCTTGGATCAAGCGTGAAACAGAGCGCGGCAGTGAATGATGCATCGTGGCACGGAGAAGGGATTATGACTGAAGTAAGTGAGCTCAACAGATGTTTTTTTACTGGACATCGTATACTTAACTCGCATGAGCGGGAAAGGGCTTTTTTTGCAACATGCGGTTTGTGTGAAAAACTGATATTGACAAAAGGAGTGACCGAGTTTGTTTCGGGCGGCGCGCTGGGATGTGATTATATTGCGGCAAAAGCGGTGCTGCGTCTTCGGAAAAAGTATCCGGTGCGGTTACTCATTTATCTGCCTTGCAGAAATAGGGACGCAAAATGGAATAAACATTGGCGTGATGAATGGAACGATATGATTTCACTCTCGGATGAGTGCAGATATATCACGAATGGACCGTATACCGACGAATGTATGCAGAAACGAAACCGCGCGATGGTAGATGATGCGAAATATGGTATAGCATTCTGCCGTCGGCAGTACGGTGGGACAGCTTCAACACTCAGATATGCTCAGAAACGCGGGAGAGAGTTTGTTGTATTAACGTCTCCCGGCGATGATATCCCATTCGGTATGTTCAATAAGAAATATATTTAAACAGAGGCTGGCGCATTCAGCGCGGCCGGCCTCTGTACGTATGTTCTCTATGATCGTTTTAGGATATGCTTAAACATTGCGGCCGCAATGGCAGCAGTTATGAATTCTGTTATCCATATCGCGTGCCAAACGCCTGCTGCACCGAGTATTCGGCTCAGAGCAAATGCGAGCGGTATAGTAACCGCGATATAGCGGAGCAGTGATATAACAAGTGATTGGATCCCTCTGCCAAGACCTTCGAGCGCGCCTGATATGACAACCGATACAGAGGATATTATAAAACCTATGCTTATGATCCTGAGAGCGGAAGCGCCGATATCGATTGTGGACGGATTTTCTGTAAACAGTCCAATAAGAGTGTTCGGGAATGTAAGGCATATAGCAGTACCTGCTGCCATGATAGACGCTGAGATTACGAGGGAAACGGAAAATATGCCGCGTACTCGGTCATGTTCACCGGCGCCGTAGTTATAGCCCAAAAGCGGGCGCATTCCTTGAACTACTCCGTTTGCGGTCAGATATATAAAAGTTTGAAGCTTATAATATATTCCGAGCACAAGGACATAAGATTGGGCGAAAGCTGCAAGTATACTGTTTAGGGCGGATATCAGCACGGATGGAAGAAGCATATTAAGTGACGCGGGTATACCGACTGAATATAAACGCGGATATATGCCCTTTGGAGCTTTTAGATATTTTATTTCCGTCTTTACTGGTATAGGACGTAAGAAATAGACTGCAATATAAAAGATCAGCGTTAATGTCTGTCCAATTCCTGTTGCAATAGCAGCGCCTTCTATACCGAGTTCCGGAAACGGTCCTATGCCAAAGATCATGAGAGGATCGAGTATTATATTTGCAACACATCCAAGCATCATGCCTGCCATAGATACCGTCATCCTGCCTACGGATTGGTATATTTTTTCGTATGCGACACCTATATTTATTATTATAGAAAACATGATAGCGATGTTTGCATACCTGATGCCGAGATCCGTAACTGTTGGAGAGTCAGTGAAGAATCCAAGAAAGGACGGGAGCGCGGCTGTGCACAGTACTGTAAGCAGTATCCCATGTACAGCGCTCAGCAGTATCCCGGTGGATACTGCTGAGTTTGCGGCTTTTTGTTTTTCTTCGCCAAGGAAGAAAGCGGCAGCGGCGTTTATGCCAATACCGAATCCCACAGCGACAGAATTTATCAAATTTTGTATAGGATAGACAAGAGACAGAGTTGTCATGGCATCTTCGCTTATTTTTGCGACAAAGAAGCTGTCAATGATATTGTAAAGCGAGTTTACAAGCATCGAAACGACCATTGGCAGTGACATTTTAATGACCAGCCCGAGGACCGGTCTCTCTTTCATATAGGTTTGTTCCATAAATACCTCCGTTTTTTGGTGCGGATCTTGCGGAATAGTTGGTTCGAGACCGCAAAAAAGCCGCACAACCGGTATCGGCTGTGCGGCGAAAAAGAGAATAATTGCTTCTGTAAAAATCCGCATCCATATAAAATGGTTTTAATTATTAAATTCATATGATAATATATCATAAATTGGTCCGTATGTCAATATTAAATATTAGGAATAAGCTGTATATTAGGCAGGCGAAACGAGCTATTGACAAAACGCGTCTTTTTTTATATAATATATACTGAAAATTTATGTATTGGAGCATAATGATGGTACTGCTTAACGGAAGTAATATAAAAAAGATGTTTCTTGACGAGACACTGTTCGATGGAGTCTCGTTTAATGTTGATGAAGGCGATAAGATAGGCTTTGTCGGCGTGAACGGTGCGGGCAAATCGACTCTGTTTCGAATATTGAACGGCACTATGGACTATGACAGCGGAGAGCTGTTTAAAAATAAGTTTACGAAAATAGGATATCTTGATCAGTATACCTGTATTGAATCGGACAAAACGATAATGGGTGAGATGCTCACTGCGTTTGATGAGGTGATCACGGTAGAAAAGGAACTTGACGATGTGCGTCTCATGATAGAGAGCGGCAGCGGCGATCTTGAAGCTCTTGTTAACCGTCAGACAAGCTTACAGGAACGTTTTGAAAAGCTCGATGGATATCAGTATAAAAGCAGGATAAGATCGGCGCTTATAGGTCTTGGATTTAGCGAAGATGATTTCGATAAACGTGTGGACAGCCTTTCTGGCGGTCAGAAAACGAGGGTGTCTCTTGGCAGGATCCTTTTGTCGGATGCGAATCTCCTGCTGCTCGACGAGCCTACTAACCATCTTGATATAGAGTCGGTAGAGTGGCTTGAGAGTTTCCTGCAGTCGTGCAAGGCCTCGTTCATAGTGATCTCGCATGACAGATATTTTCTTGATAAGGTCACTAACAGGACGTTCGAAATGGAAAACGGGCGGCTGAGGACGTATACGGGCGGCTACAGCGAGTATGTGAAACAGCGTGAGATCGAGCGCAAGACGGAGGAGCGCAGCTATGCGAACACGATGCGTGAGATCGAGCGTCTCGAGGGGATAGTTGAGCAGCAGCGCAGATGGAACCGAGAGAAGAATATCAAGACTGCCGAGAGCAAGCAGAAGGTCATAGACAAGCTTGAAAAGACACTTGTGAAGCCATCGGCGGATCCGGAGGATATAAGATTCACATTCAGGTCGCTCCCGGGCGGGGGACAGGATGTGTTGATAACTGAAGATCTTGGAATGAGCTTCGGGGACAGGAAAATATTTTCCGGCTGCAATGCGCATATTGTGAAGGGCGAAAAGGTGTTCCTGCTCGGCTCAAATGGCTGCGGAAAGACTACTTTTATAAAGGATGTGCTTGGTCTCTACGAGCCGACCGAGGGCGAGGTCAGGATAGGCGCGAATATTGAGATCGGTTATTACGATCAGATACAGGAAAATCTTGATATGGACAAGACGATATTCGATGAGTTGCACGATACGTATCCGAATATGACGCAGACCGAAATAAGGAACGCGCTTGCAGTATTCCTGTTCAAGGGTGAGGACGTTTTTAAGGAGATAAGAAAGCTTTCGGGAGGAGAGCGCGCAAGGGTAGAGCTTGCAAAGCTCATGCTCAAGCCCGTAAATTTTCTGATAATGGACGAGCCTACGAACCATCTCGATATCGATTCGCGCGAGGCGCTTGAGAAGGCGCTTGCGGGTTATGACGGAACGATGCTGATGGTATCGCATGACCGGTATTTCATAAATAAGCTTGCCGACAGGATCCTCTATATGACGGAGAATGGTTTTACAAACTATATCGGCGGCTATGATGATTTTGCGGAGAAGCGCGTCATAAAGCAGGCTGAGACGCAGGAGAAGGAGAAACCGAAGAATCTGGATTATTTGGAGCAGAAGCGTCTCGCGGCGGAAAAGCGTAAGACTATAAACAGGTTCAGAAAGGTCGAGGAGCTCATAGCCGGGATAGAGTCGGAGATTGAGGAGTTGAACAACGAGATGGCAAAACCGGAGAACGCGACGGATTTCGTAAAGGCGTCGGAGCTTGCCGGCAAGGCTGATGAGAAGAATGCGGAGCTGGAAACGTTGTATGAGGAGTGGGAGCAGCTCCAGACGACTATAGAAGAAAAAGGATATGAGGAGGATATGTGATGAGAGCAGTCATACAGCGAGTAAGCCGAGCGGAAGTTGCTGTGGACGGTAAAACTATTGGAAAGATAGGAGCGGGTCTGTTGGTGTTTTTAGGCGCGGGAGACGGAGATACGGAGACGGATCTTAGATATATCGCGGATAAGACTGTGGGTCTAAGGATCTTTTCGGACGAGGACGGAAAGATGAACCTTTCCGTAAAAGACATAGGCGGTGAGATACTTGTGATCTCGCAGTTCACGCTCTACGGTGACTGCCGCAAAGGCAAGCGTCCGAGCTTTACCGCGGCTATGGAGCCAGTGGCGGCTGAGAAGATGTACGAGGATTTTATAAGACGTATGGAGAGCGAGGGTATAAAGACCGAACACGGCAGCTTCGGAGCCGATATGAAGGTGGAGCTTTTAAATGACGGTCCGGTCACGATCCTGCTCGACAGCAGCAAAATATTATAAACAGCTATTGCAAAAATGAGGATTTGATGATACAATAGATATGAGAGCGGCGGGCATTGCGGCGCGCCGGGAAACGATCAACGGAGGATAATCATATGAACAACGAAACAGTTATAGTGCTTGATTTCGGGGGACAGTACAATCAGCTTATTGCGAGGCGTGTTCGCGAGTGCAATGTGTACTGCGAGGTGATCCCGTACAGCGCCGATATTTCAAAGATAAAGGAGAAGAAACCTGTCGGAATAATCTTCACCGGCGGACCGAACAGCGTATACGAGCAAAATTCGCCGAAGTGTTCAAACGAGATCTACGAGCTCGGCATCCCTGTGCTCGGTATCTGCTACGGAAGTCAGCTGATGGCATATTCGCTCGGCGGCAAGATCTCAAAGGCGGAAAAGCGCGAGTATGGAAAAACGGAGATAACGACCGAGCCTTCTCTGCTTTTTGACGGCGTTGACAAGAACACGGTATGCTGGATGAGCCATACAGATTACATCGAAAAGCTCCCCGAGGGTTTCAAGGTAACGGCGTATTCCAATAGCTGCCCATGCGCGGCGTATGAGAATACGGAAAAGAAGCTTTATGCCGTTCAGTTCCATCCGGAGGTGAATCATACCGAGCAAGGACAGCTCATGCTTAGGAACTTCCTGTATAAGGTATGCGGATGCAAGGGCGACTGGATAATGAGCGATTACGCAAAAAAGGCGGTAGCTCAGCTCAGGGAAAAGATCGGCGACAAAAAGGTATTATGCGCGCTGTCGGGCGGAGTAGACAGCTCTGTTGCCGCGCTTATGATACATAAAGCTGTAGACGATCAGCTCACCTGTGTATTTGTCGATAACGGACTTCTGAGAAAGAACGAGGGCGACGAAGTCGAGAACGTATTCAGAAAGCAGTTCGATATAAATCTGATAAGAGCAAACGCGCAGGACAGATTTTTAGACAAGCTTGCGGGCGTAACGGAACCGGAGAAGAAGAGAAAGATAATAGGCGAGGAATTCATAAGGGTATTCGAGGAAGAAGCGAAGAAGATCGGCACGGTGGATTTCCTT
>CAJFNT010000026.1 GCA_904395315.1 uncultured Clostridia bacterium | reverse complement strand
TGTGTTTTTCTTGGTCGTTAAACATTATATCACATTTTGGAGTTATTCTCATCTTTTTTGTCACACATCAATTATATCATAACATTTATGTATGAATTTTTTATTAACGGTAAAAATTTATCCGAGAGGCATTATCTGCCTATATAAATCAAAATTTTCACAGAGGAGGTCAAAACAGTGAAAAACTTTTACATTAAATTAATGAAAAACAAGACTGCAAGGTATATTCTCACCGCCGCGTCATATGTATTTTTAACAGTCCTGTTTTTCGGGATCGGGTATTCGATCGGCACAGAAACAGGCTCAGGGCTAATAAGCACACCCGTTTCGGTGGCATCGCCCGCCGAGGAAAACACGCCCGCGCCGACCCCCGCTCCGACTCCGAATGCCGCATCGGGATACAGACTGATAATCGAAAACGGCGAGCTTCGCCTGTACTCGGATGTCGGCGACGCTCCGGAGCTTCTCACGAGCGCGGCTGTAAACGAGGCGCTGTTTCCAAAGAGCGACATAGATTCGCTCAGATCGGGGCTTACGTTCAGGACTCTCGAGGAAGCGCTTCAAATGATGGAAAACTTTTTATCATGATCGCTTTGCGGCGGCTTATCCGCCGCATCCCGAGGCGTTTATGACGCGACAGCCGTTTTTTTGTGAACTATCTGTTAATATTGCATATTCTCGCCAAATTAAGAAATAGAGCAATATTTAATGATTTAAAAAGAAAATCAAAGATATATATCTAAAATGCTCTATTTTTGAGACTTGAAAAACAGGACAAAAAAAGCTATATTATCATTGTTAGCACTCGATGGGTGTGAGTGCTAACAGGTAATTTGTTAAATATGGCATCAGCCGTTTAAAAAGATGCGGAGAAATCACCGCGAACAGGAGGTAATTTACAATGACAATAAAACCGTTGGCAGACAGAGTGGTCATAAAAATGCTCGAAGCTGAAGAGACAACAAAGAGCGGATTGATCCTTTCATCAAAGGCTCAGGAAAAACCGCAGGTTGCTGAGGTTATCGCTGTCGGACCGGGCGGCGTTGTGGACGGCAAGGAGATCAAGATGGAAGTTGCCGTAGGCGACAGAGTTCTCGCATCAAAATATGCGGGCACTGAAGTAAAGGTCGACGGTGAGGAATACAGGATCCTCAGCCAGAGCGATATTCTCGCTAAGGTAGTTGACTGATCCCGGATTTAATTCATCAGAGAAAGGAAGAGATATATTATGGCAAAGGATATCAAGTACGGACAGGACGCAAGGCACTCGCTCGAACAGGGCATCAATAAGCTTGCCGATACAGTAAAGATCACACTAGGACCGAAAGGCAGAAACGTCGTTCTCGGAAAGAAGTTCGGCGCTCCGCTCATCACTAACGACGGTGTTACGATCGCTAAGGAGATAGAGCTCGAAGACGCATTTGAGAACATGGGCGCTCAGCTCGTTAAGGAAGTTGCGACAAAGACAAACGATGTTGCAGGAGACGGCACGACAACAGCTACTCTCCTCGCTCAGGCTCTCGTAAGAGAGGGACTTAAAAACGTTGCCGCCGGAGCTAATCCGATGATCGTTAAGAAGGGTATCAAAAAGGCTGTTGACGTGGCTGTCGAAAACCTTCTCGCCTCGGCAAAGAACGTTTCTGGAAGAGACGATATTGCGAGAGTAGCATCGGTATCGGCTGCTAACGAGGAAGTTGGCGAGCTTATCGCTGACGCTATGGAAAAGGTAACGGCAGACGGCGTTATAACCGTTGAGGAATCAAAGACCGCCGAGACATACTCGGAGATCGTTGAAGGTATGCAGTTTGACAGAGGCTACATCACTCCGTACATGGTAACAGATACAGATAAGATGGAAGCTGTTCTGGACGATCCGTACATCCTTATCACAGATAAGAAGATATCAAATATACAGGAGATACTCCCGCTTCTTGAACAGGTAGTCCAGTCCGGCAAGAAGATGGTAATCATCGCTGAGGACGTTGAAGGCGAGGCTCTTTCAACACTTATCCTCAATAAATTGAGAGGCACATTCACATGTGTACCTGTAAAGGCTCCGGGCTTCGGTGACAGACGTAAGGCTATGCTCCAGGATATAGCTATCCTTACAGGCGGTCAGGTGATCTCCGAAGAAGTAGGTCTTGAGCTTAAAGATACTCAGATCGATCAGCTCGGTACCGCTAAACAGGTAAAGATCTCGAAAGAGCTTACAATAATAGTTGACGGCGGCGGCGACAAGGACGCTATCGCTGACAGAGTAAAAGTAATAAGAAACGAGATCGAGAATACAACCTCCGATTTCGACAGAGAAAAGCTTCAGGAGCGTCTCGCTAAACTTGCAGGCGGAGTTGCCGTTATCAGAGTCGGCGCTGCTACAGAGACAGAGATGAAAGAGATGAAGCTCAGGATAGAAGATGCCCTCTCGGCTACAAAAGCGGCTGTTGAGGAAGGCATCATCGCAGGCGGCGGCACAAGCTACATCGATGTTATTCCGAAGGTAGCGGCGCTTCTTGACGAGACTGAAGGCGACGAGAAGACAGGTGTTCAGATTGTTCTTAAAGCGCTCGAGGAGCCGGCATGGCAGATCGCTAAGAATGCAGGTCTTGAAGGCGCAGTTATCGTTGACAAGGTAAAATCATGCCCGGTAGGCGAAGGCTATAACGCGCTCACAGGCGAGTACGGCGATATGCTTTCAATGGGTATCGTTGACCCGGTAAAGGTAACAAGAAGCGCGCTTCAGAACGCGGCATCGGTAGCTTCGATGGTTCTCACCACAGAGAGTGTTGTGGCAGATAAACCGGAGCCTCCGGCACCCGTGCCAGCAGCCGATCCTTCAATGGGCGGAATGTATTGATGAAATTCCCATATTACGGGATATATACAAACGGACGCGAAACCATTCCAAGGTTCGCGCCCGTTTTTTTGTATGTTTAAAAACCATATCTCATTCTTCATTTCTCATGCACAAGTTTTCCGGTGAGGTGCTCGATCTTCATCGCGATAAGTTGTGTACGCGCGGCGGAACGCTCCATCGTCGCATCTATCTCCGCCTCAGACGGGAAATACTTTTCTCCCAGGAGCCGCAGCTTTTCATAGGTAAGCTTGCTGTCGGGAATCAGCTCCGCGCGACCCATCGCGATCACGCTCGTAACGTACCATGCCCAGTCACCCTCTTTTTTGCAGTCATTGCCCCACACCGTAAAGCAGACCTTGTCACAGCTCTTTATCGCATCGAGCTTATGACCCTCTTTCGCTCCGTGAAAATATATCCTGCCGTCAGTCTCATCATAATAAAAATTCACCGGGACGCCGTATGGGTATCCTTCATCACCTATTACAGAAAGCACTCCCCTTTTTTCTGTCTTCAGTATCTGCTCGCAATCATCCTTCGAAACTGCCTGTTTGAATCTTCTCATTTCCCTGAATGCCATATCTTTTCTCCTTTTGATCATCTTTATCAGCATTTTCCAAGCGTGTCCGATCTTTAAAAACCGATGCCTGATGAAAAATAAGCTTTAAACCATTTTCTCTTATCCATATAGATGTACGATAAAAAAATTGATCATCCGCCTTGGTCATATAATGCACGATCCAGCAATCTTCGTTCAGAGCTTCGCATTCAAAGTTGTAGATATCGATATCTCTGTCGCTCTTTGACACTGACAACGCCTCTATCGTGTCATTTTTACCGAATATCGAACCGGAGCTTCCCATTTCTTTAAAACGATCATGCAATGTAGAATCCAGCCATTTTTTATCCGTTATCTTTTCAAATCTGAAAAAATCCTTTTCAAGACCGAGCAAAACATCATACATCGTTCCCATGCTCATATCAACTCCTCTGTAAAGTGATAATATTTCTGCTGATATCCTTTATATGTGCGCTCCGCTCCGTCAAGATCCAGCTCATACATCCTGAACGTGACCCAGATATCTTTGGGCTGCCATTTTTCCCTGTAGGAATAACGGTATGTCATACCTATCTTTTTCATCACCTCGCCGCTGTTCGGATTATTCACGTCATGCGTTGCTGTGATAAACGGAAACCCGACTTGACGCAGACGTTCAACGACTGCCGCGCACGCCTCGCTCGCTATCCCCATATGCCAAAACTCTTTACGAACCGCATACCCGATATCATTGCTTTCTCCGATATCATTGATATGTACATAGCCTATTACCTTCCGCTCGTCTCTTAACTCGACAGCATAGCTGTACGCTATATCCCTTTCGTATTGGGGAAATATGCTATTATGGAGATAATTCTTTATACCCTCCTGTGTTTTTATAGGGAACCAAGGCAGGAATCTGTTTACCTGCTCATCACTGTAAAGCGTCAGCATATCTTCGGTATCGTCATCCGTAAACTTTCTTAATATAAGCCTTTTTGTCTCTATCCTCGGAGTGTTTTCCTTATAATGGAATTCTTTTGCCAAATCAGCTGTCCCCTCTCTCATCCTGAAATTCCTTCCGAAGCACTTCTTTTGGGGACTCTATCTCATTCGCCAGCGTATGCTCTGTGAGCTCGGAAAGTATCTTGAACTTTTTGTTGAGCATTTCCCTCATACAGTTTGGCACATGCTCCTGATGCGCTCGGTGTATTGCCACACACTCCTTGCAGTTACCGTGGTACATGCATGCCTTTTTGCAAGGACAATGATCCTTGTCCTTATATTCCTCACGAAACTCCGCCGCAAATTCTTCCTGAAGTCTCAGTCCCTCCGCTCGATTTCCCTTATGGAATTCACGCATCGCCGAAAGCTGTTTTGGATTATTTTCTATTATCATTTGCCTGACCTCACAAATTTTCTTCTATATTTTTGATCGCTCTTCCTATAGCGCCGATATAATCATTTTTGATCCTTCCCGCTATTTCATCTGACATATTTTCACTGTTTTTTTTCGGATTCTTAAGCTTGAAATCAATGCTTCTCATATATGATCACCCCCTCATTTTCAATCTGGTCAATAAAATCCTTTTCAAGATCGCCGCTCATTTGAATAACCTCAAACCGCAGCAAAGTCGGTACCTTTTCGTCGATCTCATAAATAAAACCGAATATATCTCCGTCCGCATACACCGCAATATATATATCGCTCCGCTCGCTGTTGTCTCCGCGCGCCCTTGAGCCAAACAGAACTATTTTTTCGATCTGCTCGTATCTCACAGCGATACGGCGTATCGCTTCAAATATCTTATCCATCAAACACCCCGCATACCTATGTTCCTTTATCCCGCTGCTTTTATTATAGCATTTTTTCACGCTATAATCAATAGTAAAATGAAATCTGTTCCTCTGTTGCCATACGATCATTCTTTTTCAATCCCATTCACAAAAACAGTCTACTTTTGCACATAAAAATAAATAATTTCGCATATGATTGTGCATAATATACAAAAAAATATTCAATATTTGTGAATGAATATGATTGACTTTGACTGTTATTGGTGGTATCATATTAACATAAGAAAAACAGGAACGCATTGCGAAGAAGCGGTGAAATTTTTTTACGAATGGAGGTGCTATTATGCTCGCGGAAGAACGCTGCGACAAGATAGTGAGTCTTGTAAACGAGAGAAAGAGCGTTACCGTGCAGGAACTTATGGATTATCTGGGCGCGTCCGAATCAACTGTGCGCCGGGATCTTTCATCGCTCGATTCACGAGGTGAGATCGTGAAGGTCTACGGCGGTGCCGTGGCTGTGACAGTCAAGCCTCATGACGATGATGTGAGACAGCGGAGGATCCTTTTCCCGGAGGAAAAAAAGCTCATCTCAAAACACGCAGCTTCGCTTGTGCAAAAAGACGATTTTGTATATATCGACGCGGGAACCACCACAGAATATATCATAGACTATCTCACGGAACGTGACGCGGTCTACGTTACAAACGCGGTGTCGCACGCGAAAAAACTGACTCAAAACGGATTTACCGTTTACCTTGCTGGAGGCAGACTGAAACAGTCAACGGAAGCGGTTATCGGGAGCACTGCAGCCAACTTCATAACGCGCTACAATTTCACTATCGGATTCTGGGGCACAAACGGTATACACAGGACCATGGGCTTCACAACGCCCGATCCTGAAGAAGCAGACATCAAGCGCGTCTCTATGAGCCGCTGCAAACGCAGATTCATCGTTGCGGACAGCTCAAAATTCGGCGCCGTAAGCCCTGTAACTTTCGCGGACTTTAAGGACGCTTCCGTTATCACAGACAAAAAAGACGGGATCTACTCGGAATGCGCGAATATCATATCGGCAAACTGACGCGATCCGCACAGAAGGAGGGACCAACAAAATGATCTATACAGTCACATTCAATCCGGCGCTCGACTATGCCATGGGTGTAAAAAAACTCGAACCCGGAATGACGAACCGCTCATACTTCGAACAGCTTCTGCCGGGCGGCAAAGGGCTCAACGTGTCCGCTATCCTTACTCATCTCGGCATTGAAAACACCGCTCTCGGATTTATCGCCGGATTTACGGGCAAGGAGATCAAACGGCGTTTCGAAGAAGCGGGCGGACACAGTGACTTCATCGAATTGAAAAACGGAGTTTCACGCATCAATGTCAAAATAAAATCAGATACAGAAACGGAGATCAACGCATCGGGACCAGACATAGATGCCGGATCACTGGACAAATTGATGGAACAGCTCGATTCCGCATCAAATGGCGACACGGTGGTGATCTCAGGCTCTATCCCTCCGTCGCTTCCCGATTCGCTCTACAGCGATATCCTGAAAAGGCTCGACGGCAAAGGTATCATGTGCGTAGTGGATGCCACGCGCGAGCTCCTGATGAATGTGCTTTGCTACAGACCGTTTCTCGTAAAGCCCAACAATCATGAGCTCGGTGAGATCTTCGGCGTAACACTGAGCACACGTGAGGAGGTCATCCCATACGCTGAAAAGCTTGCGGAACGCGGAGCGCGCAATGTGCTTGTTTCGATGGCGGGAGAAGGCGCGGTGCTCGTAGCCGAAAGCGGAGAAGTTATAAAGGCGCCCGCCCCGAAAGGGACTGTCAAAAACTCAGTAGGAGCCGGTGACTCTATGGTAGCGGGCTTTATAGCGGGCTGGCACGAGAGCCGCAGCGCTGAACACGCGTTCAAAATGGGGGTTGCCGCAGGCAGTGCGAGCGCGTTTTCGGAAGAGCTTGCGACAAAAGAGGAGATAATGAGATTATATGATCGTCTATGATGAATTGCCGTCTCAGTATTCAAATAACGGCGAAAAAACTTATACAAAACTTATAAAGATATTTTTATACGGCGCGCCGCTTTTTACGGCGTCTATGGGGGCTCAAAACGGAACTACATTGGATCAAAAATAAAAAAGGAGGCAATTATGAGGATCACTGATTTGCTTGACCGCCGGTCAATAGATATAAACGGTTCGGCAGCCTCAAAGGAAGAGGCTCTCAATAAGGTAATAGACCTAATGTGCAAAAGCGGAAAAATATCAGATAAAAAGGCATATGCCGAAAAGGTCTTTGCGCGTGAAAAAGAAGGGACAACGGGGACCGGAGAAGGTATCGCTATCCCCCACGGCAAATGCGATGCTGTAAGATCGCCTGGACTTGCGGCGATGGTGGTACGCGGCGGAGTTGATTTTGACTCGCTCGACGGCGAGCCAGTAACACTTATTTTCCTTATAGCCGCGCCCAACACAAAAGACAATGTTCACCTTGATGTATTGAGCAAACTGTCGGTAATGCTCATGGACGATTCTTTTTCAGAAGATCTGAGAAAAGCCGGATCCGTCGATGAATTTTTAAAGATAATAGACGCGGCCGACGAGACCGCATCTATAGACAATTATGGTTCTGTGGCGGACAACGCTAAATGCAACATAGTAGCGGTCACCGGCTGTCCTACCGGTATAGCTCACACATACATGGCAGCCGAGGCGCTCGAAAAGGCTGCCAAGGCAAACGGCTGCTCAATAAAAGTCGAGACACGCGGCTCGGGCGGTGCGAAAAATGTGCTGACAGCGGAAGAGATAGCGGCGGCAGACTTTGTCATAGTCGCGGCCGATACACAGGTGCCGATGGGACGCTTTGATGGAAAGAAGCTCATAGACTGTCAGGTATCTGACGGCATAAGCAAAGCCGACGAGCTTGTAAAACGCGCGATAGAAGGCGACGGGCCCGTATATCATGGCAGCGGCTCGGCAGACGAGGCGGGCGGCGCGGCGAGCGGCAGCTTCTGGCACAGGGTATATACACAGCTTATGAACGGTGTTTCGCATATGCTCCCGTTCGTAGTCGGAGGCGGTATATTGACGGCGATAGCCTTCCTTATAGATGGTCTTTCGGTCGATATAAACAGTCTTGACCAGTCTATGAGGTCAAACTTCGGTTCGATAACAACAGCCGCGGCTATATTTAAAAATATCGGCGGACTGGCAATGGGACTCATGCTGCCTGTCCTTTCAGGCTATATCGCAATGAGTATCGCAGACCGGCCGGGACTTGCTCCGGGCTTTGTGGGCGGACTTATTGCGGCAAACGGTACCTCGGGCTTTTTAGGAGCATTGGTAGCCGGTTTTGCAGCAGGCTATGCGGTAGTTCTTTTAAAGAAGATATTCGAAAAACTGCCCGCGGCGCTTGACGGAATAAAACCCGTACTGCTCTACCCCGTATTCGGCGTACTGATAACGGGACTGTTCATGCTTTACATCGTTGAACCTCCGGTCGGCGCGCTCAACACATGGATGAACACATCACTCAACAATCTCGGAAGCACGAGCAAGGTCGTAGTAGGCATAATAGTTGCAGGAATGATGGCAGTGGATATGGGCGGCCCGATAAACAAGGCCGCATACGTTTTCGGCACAGCATCGATCGCGGCAGGCAACTACTATATAATGGCGGCAGTCATGGTAGGCGGAATGGTACCGCCGTTCGCGATAGCGCTCTCGACTCTGCTTTTCAAGAACAAGTACACAACAGAAGAGAGAAAATCAGGCCCGACGAACTTTGTAATGGGTCTCGGCTTCATCACAGAGGGCGCGATACCGTTTGCGGCATCCGATCCTTTAAGGGTCATCCCCTCCTGTGTGATAGGTTCAGCTCTTTCGGGAGCGCTTTCAGCGGCATTCGGCTGCACGCTCATGGCGCCGCACGGCGGAATATTCGTATTCCCTGTCGTTGATCATCCGCTTCTCTACCTCGTGGCTCTTGCCGCTGGAACAGTGGTATCCGCAGTGATACTCGGACTTATAAAGAGAAAAAAGTCATAATAACGTTTAAAATTTAACATTTTTATAAAAGATAACTGTGAAACACCAGTTTCGCAGTCACAAATAATATTATAAAATGAAGGGAGTTTTTAATTATGAAACAGTTCAGCTACACAATCACAGATCCGGAGGGCATCCACGCAAGACCGGCAGGAGAATTTGTAAAAGCTGCAAAGGCGTTTGATTCAAAAGTTACGATCGCAAAGGACGGTAAGTCTGTAGACGCGAAAAAGATCTTCGGAGTGATGGGTCTCGGCGCAAAGCAGGGACACACCATTGAAATTACAGTCGAAGGCGCTGACGAAGACGCTGCGGCAGCCGCTCTCGAGGAATTTCTCAAGAACAATCTCTGATATCAAAAATATAACATCATAATATTACCCCTTAGCGCAGGTACGCAAAATATTTTATATCCGCGCTAAGGGGTCTTTTCGTCATTCCGGCATATAAACGCAGTCAGTTGGCCTTAAACAGTGAAAGCTTGTTATCACTGCCGCAAATACCCAAATATATTTCTTTCGCATTATGATACCCCTGCGCTTTCAGCTGTTTGTCCAGCCAGTTTGTATCCAATCCCATCCTTTTTAAATTTTCGCTCATAACACGCCCGTCCATGATCACCTCTGTGGTAATATGCTCCTGTTCCGGAGCGAGATCCATATCCGCGGGCGTAACGGGTCTTTCCGTACTGACCGGCAGTACCGTCAGTTTTCCGTTGCACTCAAAAACAGCTGTTTGGATACTGTTGAGGTCAAAATATCCCTGCTCACGGCACATCATCAAAAATTCGCTTAGATCCAGCTTGGCCTTTTTCATGTTTTCCCTGTAAAGCTTCCCATTATTGAATAGGATGGATGGAGCGCCGTTTACATATTTGCGCATCTTCGGGATCTTGCTCGTCAAAATGCTGAGCCCCGCCGAAACAGCGCCGTAAACTATCATCGCGATCAAAGGCTTCCATGTGAATTCCAGTTCCGTGGCGAGCTCGGCGGCAATGGAACCTATAGTGATCCCGCAGATGTAATCAAAAAAGTCAAGCTGTGCCACTTGCTTATGTCCCATGACTTTCGCGATAATAAACAGCACAACGATAGATAATAATGATGTCAATATCAGTTTAAGGAACTCCATAATATACCTCCGTTTTTGATTATTATTCCTCTTAAAAATATAAATTATACCAAAACAGCCGTGCAGCATCACGCGGCTCGCCTTATAACTCAAGCGTTTCCTGACAGGTATCTAACATATCATTTTCTGTCATATCTTTATACAATTTTAAAAAATTGTTTACAAAAAAACCGATCTATGTTATAATATAAGTAGACTTTTAACGGAGGACAATATATATGAGATACTGTGATTACTGCGGCAGCCCGGTAGATGAGTCAAGTGATTTCTGCGGCAACTGCGGACATGTTATAGAAAAAAACACTACTGCATCCAATACAGGCACATCGGTCTGCAGAAATTGCGGGGCTCCCCTGGCCCCCGGAAATATTTTCTGCGATCAGTGCGGAACGCCTGTAAACAGTGATGATATCGCGGTAGCGTCAGAGGCTAAAAAGAATATGGTCGTGCCGATCGTCATAATAATACTTGTCGTTATCGCTGTGGTGAGCACCATTGCGGGATATGCCATCTACACAAATATGGCTGGCGAAGAAGACGGACAAAATTCTCCATCAAATGGGCTTCTTCCGGCTGCCGCGCCGACATCAACGGTATCGATACCTACGATCGCGCCAAGCACGCCCACTCCAGCTCCAACGCTGAGACCGGATCTTTACAGAGCCTCACTGACTTACAAAAGGATGCCGGAGATACACAATACCGTGCTTGCGGATGACGCGGCATATAATGAGCTCAAAAATGTCATAATAAGCTTTGACGATCAATGCTGCTCATACATGAACGGATACACCAGCGCGGTGCCGTCATATCTCATGCCGGGTTCTACCGCGTATAATCAGCAGGTCCAGTACAAGCAAAAGCATCCCACGCTCTATCAGACATATGAAAAAATAGACGTGATAAACGCTCGCACAGGCGGCGGATACTACTATGTATGGGTGACCGAACGCATAAGAAGCTCTGAAAACGGAAAGACGCAGACCAGGGATGATCACTGGGTCTACAAAATAGGAAATTACAATGGTCAATGGTATATTTATGACTATACCGCAGATCCGCTCTTTAGTAACTAAAAAAATCGGATGCGCAATACACGCATCCGATTTTTTAGCTTCGTTTTAAAGTTTTGTCAAACAGCCCCGCCATCATTTCAAATTACAGCCTGCATACTGACTGTTCTCAATATATAATACATAGTTATGGATTACAAAAGCTACGGCAAATACTCCTGCCATTCATCCTCAGGAACACCGGATGCCAAAAGAGCACGTTCCGCAGTCAATCAACACATCGCAATACACATTCGCAATATGTTACTTCCATATTGTACGAAAATATGATACAATTTATATAAACCACATATATTGAACAGCGCCCCTGAATCTATAGATCCACATAGTCTTATCAAAAATAACTTGACTTTTCGAGTTACATAATATATAATATTATTAACGGGTCTCAGAAAGTGAGGTGAACAAATGAGTCCGAGAACAGGAAGGCCAAAATCTCCTGCTCCGAAATGCAATGATATAAAGGTCAGGATAGATGATGAGACCAATATCAAGCTGCTTAAATACTGTGATGAAAACGGTATAACACGAGCTGAAGCGATACGGAGGGGGATACAGTTGATTTTGGCAGAGAAAAAATAAAAGTGAGACGCCGCAGTCAAACAAGCATCTCACTTTCCATATACAACTCCATAAGGAATTGATAAATCTATTATATCATATCCTCATGGAGAATTCAACAATTTTCGGAGGTTTTTTATAATGGACTACGATAACAAATATGATCACGAACAAAACGACATCAAAATGCTGTTGTACCGCGACTGGTTCGAAAACAGCAAAAGTCCGAAGGGACCTTGTGAAAAGGAATTCTATCGTACTTACATAAGCGGTAAAGACGCGCCGGTAAAAGAAGAAGATTTTTATGCCGTACTGTGCGAAAATGAGCGTCCGGCATTTATTGCCGGTGTGCGCGCCTGCGCCGCGGCGCTTTGCGGTCTCGGCGTCTTGAAAAATGATACAGATCTATGATCAATATCTAACAGATAAAAAGATCCGGAACGCGCTTCAAGCGCTGTTCCGGATCATTTCTATGTTTAACCCTTCTATTATTCATTACGCGGCTGGATAGCCTCCGGCCCTGTCTCTCTTGTTCTTATCCTCATAGCGTTGTCAAGCTTATATGAGAATATCTTTCCGTCTCCCGGCATTCCGGTGTACGCGGCTTTCTGAATAGCGTCCATCGTCTTTTCCGCCCATTCGTCGGTAGAGACTACTATCTCAAACTTTATCTTGGGCAGGATCGTTATATCGACCTTCTGTCCTCTGACATACTCCGTGTATCCCTTCTGTGTGCCGCAGCCCATTACCTGATAGACTGTGATACCATGCACATTTATATTCTGCAGAGCTTCCTTCACATCCTCAAATTTGTCTTCTCTGACAATTGCCTCAATTTTTATCACTTAGAATCAACCTCCCCACAAATCAGTCAAGACCGTTAAACGACG
>CAJFNT010000025.1 GCA_904395315.1 uncultured Clostridia bacterium | reverse complement strand
TGGGATTCGAACCCACGGACGGCGTGAACCGTCACAGCATTTCCAATGCTGCGTCTTCGACCACTCGGCCACCTCTCCGAACAACTATTATAGTATAGCATATCCGATCGGATTTGTCAATCCTTTTTAAATAAAATTTTTATCCGGTTTGTATAACTCTGCAAAGAACGCGCTGCATCCCGGTATATTTTCATTCAAAGCAAGTTTAAATGGAAAATATACCGGACATCTTGATGACAATGAGATCGTTAAATGTTTTTGCAGCACATAATTTACAAATACGCATTTTCCGATGCGCACGCGGATCGGCAGATCATCGGTCAGCCGCGGATGAGACAAGCTTCACCGCCTCGGCTCTTGTAAGCTCCGCTCCTGGCCGGAATGTGCCGTCGCCGTAGCCCTCAAACACCCCGGATGCAGTCAGCGTTATGACAGCCTCAAGAGCCGTGTCCGAGATCTCGTCACGATCGGTATATTTGACATCTTGATCGGCCGCCTCGATCCTGCCGGACACGCTCAGCGCGTTATAAAGCAGCACTGCCGCTTCCTCTCTTGTTATATCCTTATCGGCATCAAATGACATCGTCCTGCCGTCCTCAGCCATATACACCGTTATCTCCGCCGTTACAGCCTCGCTGTCCTCCGATGCCTCTTTTACGGTCTTGCTGCCCTCGGATATACCGGCGCAATTTTCTATCATCTCCGCCGGGATCACGCCCTTGTCCAGCGCGCCCTGAAGATAAAACCTGTACCAATCGTCTTCTGACGCGTCAAGGCATTCGCCTTCACGGTATGCGTGACCGCTAAGTCCAGCATATTCCATCGCCATCTTCAGAAAATCAGCACGGCTTACAGCCTCATCCGGCGCGAATGACGTTTTGCTGACACCGTTCAGATTCATCGTGGGCGTGTATGCTCTTATGAGCGTCTCCGCCCAATGTCCGGAAATATCCGTAAACATTTCCGATCTGTCGGTCACGATATATCCGGAAAGACCGTCTATCTTCCCAAGCTCATTCACGATATATTTTGCCTGCGCGCGCGCTCCCTTTTCCTTTAAATGCGTGTGGTCATCGGTGCCCTCGGGATACGCGGCGCTCTCGAGCGGCTCACAGATGAAATACATAGAAAAGACCTCGTCCTTCGTCAGATCATTATTGTAATCCTCCTCGGCTATCTTGTTCACATCTATAAGCGTTACGCCGGTCTCCTCCGCGATCTCCTTTGTCGGAACGGCGTAATCCTGCCGCGACTCCATAAATCTGTTATTTTCCTCATCCCACCACGATGCCGCGGTCGGCGTGAGAAGGATCGGGACAGCTCCCCGCTTTACCGCCTCGCCTATATACTTATCGGTAATGAGCGCTTTATAGTCCTCGACGCTTATGTAACGCTCCGGCTTATCGACAGCGCCGTCATTTATCCCGAACTGTATCAAAAGATAATCTCCGGGACATATCTCGGCAAGTATCTTGTCGAGACGGCCGTCATTGTCAAAGCTCTTCGAGCTTCTGCCGCCCATCGCTCTGTTTTCGACAGTTATATCATCGGTGAAATAATCGCCTATCACCTGTCCCCATCCGGTCTGCGGATAGGCTGTGGTGTAATTGTAAGTCTGCGCGGTGGAATCACCGGCTATATAGATCACCGGATGCTCCCGCTCTTCACGCTCCGGAAGCTTTTCTATCTTGATCTCTTTCACGTTAGGTGAATCCCCCTTTACCTCTACCGTTATCTTCCCCTCTTTCGGGACCGCGTACTGCTCGTTGTCCTGTTCCTCGCCCGCCTCAAGCGTGTATGCCCTAACGCGCTCGCCGCCGTTTATATACACGTTTGCGTTCGTCTCGGTATCACCGCCGGTTACGACATTTATCTTATAGTCGCCATCCTCGGCATCCACCGTCAGAACAGGATCCTTTCCCGTCATGTCGTATACCGTGACATCACTTTCAGTCTCCGCCGCCATACACGGCAGCATTGAGAAAAATATCGCAGCCGCCGCGGCAGCCGACAGTATCTTTTTCATATATATATCCGCTCCTTTGCAATTTATTTATTTTTTTATTATACCATGCAGCGCAGCGGATAACAAGCAGTTTTGCAGACAAAAGAATAGAAAAAGCAGAGCGCATACGAAGTATCAGTCAGCCAGAGCAGCGTCGATCGCTTCAAGCTCTTCCGCTGTAAACTCGCTGTTCTCGAGCGCCTTGACATTCTCCTCTATCTGCGACGGTCTCGACGCGCCTATAAGCACGCTCGTGAGCTTTCCGCCTCTCAGGTTCCACGCAAGAGCCATCTGCGCAAGAGTCTGTCCTCTGCCCTCGGCTATGGCGTTGAGCTTTACTACCTTTTCGATAAGCTCAGGCTTTATCCTGTCCGCCGTTAAAAACTTTGACTTTGTGGCTCTTGAACCCTCGGGGATCCCATGTATATACTTGTTCGTGAGCAATCCCTGCGCGAGCGGGCAGAACGAGATCGAGCCTATCCCCTCATGCTCCAGGACCGTCTGCAGTCCGTTCTCGATCTGTCTCTCGAACATGTTGTATCTCGGCTGATGAATAAGGAGCGGGACTCCCATCTCTCTCATGATCTCCGACATACGCTTGGTCTGCTCAGCGTTATAATTCGAAACGCCGGCATACAGCGCTTTTCCGCTCTTTACTATATGCGCCAGCGCGGACGCCGTTTCCTCCATAGGCGTTTCGGGATCAGGTCTGTGATGATAGAATATATCGACATACTCAAGCCCCATGCGTTTCAGGCTCTGGTCAAGGCTCGCGATAAGATATTTCCTTGAACCGTGGTCTCCGTACGGTCCGTCCCACATTCCGTAACCCGCCTTGGTCGATACTATTATCTCGTCACGGTACGGCGCCATCTCATGTTTCATTATCTTCCCGAAATTCTCCTCCGCGCTTCCCGGATACGGGCCGTAATTGTTCGCAAGGTCAAAATGCGTTATGCCGAGATCAAACGCGGTGGTCACCATAGCGACCATATTGTCATAATTGTCACAGCTTCCGAAATTGTGCCACAGTCCCAGCGACAGCGCGCTGAGCTTGAGCCCGCTCCGTCCGCATCTGTTGTACTTCATCTTTGAATATCTGTCCTCTTTTGCCGTATAAGCCATTTTTCTCTACCTCCGTAATAAAAAATATCATAGGTGATCGCGAAACGTTCGTTTCACAATTACCTAAAAGAATATCAGCGGGCTGCCGCTCCGATGCGGCAGTCCCTTACACCTCTATACACTCTTGCGCCCGATACTGTTTTCAAACTTGATCGTGCTCTTTTTCCATCTTCCGCTGAGATAGAACCAGCCGCAGATAAGTATCGCGCTCACAGTTCCCACCGGAGTTGAAATACCGACCCCGGCAAGCCCCATATCAAATACTCTGACGCAAAGATACGCCGCGGGCACCCTCGTTACCACGGACGATACCACAGACGGTATCATCGTGAACAGCGTGTGCCCCGATCCGTTGCAGATCCCGTTGAGCGGGAATATCATCGCCACCAGAAGATAATCGCACGCTGTTATCCTCAGATACGGCAACGCCTCTTCTATTACAGCATCGTCTGAAACGATCAGCCCCATGAGCTGTTCCGGTATGAGCTGCACGATAATGAACGCGGCGATCCCGACTATCATTGACACTCCCACAGCCGTCCTCAGCGCTTCCTTTGCCCTGTCGTAAAGTCCCGCTCCGACATTCTGTCCGGTCATCGACGCGACCGCCATGCCAACCGCTGACGCGGGCTGCTGCGCGAAATTGTTTATCTTGGAAGCCACCGAGACTCCCGATGCGGCGTTGACTCCGAGGCTGTTCGTGAGCGACGACACGATCAGGAATCCTCCTGATACTATCGCATTCTGCACAGCGCCCGGCAGCCCTAGCCTGAAAATATCAGCCGTTTTCGAGAGCGACAGCATAAAGTCCTTTCTCCTGAAACTGAATATAAAATCGCTTTTCCTGAGATACACCGCGCATGCTGTCATTGACGCCGCTTGCGCGATGACTGTGGCAAGAGCCGCACCGCCCACTCCGAGTCCCATCGGCCCCACAAACAATATGTCGAGCACGATATTCAAAACGCACGCTCCAAGCCCGAAATACATCGGGGTCTTTGAATTCCCCACGCCCCGCAGTATCGCCCCGACAGCGTTATAGCCGTATATGAATATCGATCCGCCCATACAGATCATAAAATACGTTTTTGTCTCCGAAAAAGCCTCGGGCGGAGTATTGAGCGCCGCAAGTATCCTGTCGGCAAATATCAGCGCGAGCGACGTGGTAACGACCGCAAGCGCGGTCATTACCGCAAATGTGGTCCCTATCGTCTCTTTCACGTCCTTTTCGCTCCGCGCTCCTATATACTGCGCTGTCATGATCGCGCCTCCGTTGCACAGCCCGATTATCATATATGTTATCGTGTTCAATATGTTTCCCGCAATGCTGACACCGGCTATCCCCTCGGTACCGCAGAAATAACTCACGACCTTTATATCCGCTATATTGTAAAACGACTGGATAATATTTGTCAGAAGAAACGGCAGCGAAAAACGTATAAGCTGATGTCTTATGCTGCCTCTTGTGAAATCACTTACAAGTCCACCCATAAAATACCGTCATTGCGGAAGATATCTTCCGAGGCTCTCCCCGCTTATACGCATGGAGCCTCTTATTATCACTTCCTGCCGCAGAACGGTATCCGTCACCTCCTCTTTCCTTATCAAAGCATACAGCTTCATGAAACATTCCTCAGCCAGCCTCGCGGCGTCCTGACGCACCGTGGTCATGGGCGGTGTCCAATACGCCGAAACGCGCGCGTCGTCAAAGCCCGCGACCGCTACACCGCCCGGCACAGACACTCCGGCTTCATTCGCGGCGCTTATTATCCCCTGCGCGATAAGGTCGTTCGAGGTCAGCACAGCCTCCGGCCTATCTGCTCCCGAAAAACGCTCCCCAAAGATCTCATAGCCGGCTCTCAGCTTATCAGTATCCATACGCGGATCGATCACCTCCGCCGCCGACGCTCCCGGGCATCGGCTTATACCGTCTTTAAAGCCAAGATATCTCTCCATAAGATTTCCGCTGTATCCAACCGGTTCCCCGGCATAGGCGAATCTCCTGTATCCGTCATCGTAAAGCGCCCTAACGATCGCCGACACGGTCTCACGATTGTTGAAGGTGACAGACGGTATACCCTCGATCCGCCTGTCGCCCGTTACAACGGGAACACCCTTCGCCGCGGTCTCCTCAAGTATCCTGTCGTCCCTGCCTCCGCCTATGAATATGATCCCGTCCGCCTGCCGCTCAAGAAGAGTCTTCACGCTCTCGGTCCCGAACCCCGCATTCTTCTCGGTATCCGCGATCAACACCGCGTATCCATGCTCTCTCGCAGTGTGGAACACTGCGGATGCGCATGCCGCGTAAAATTCTCCCGATATATCCGGCACGACGATGCCTATTATCCCTGAGGTCTCGCTTCGGAGACACCTTGCGGCAGTGTTCGGAGTGTATCCAAGCTTTTCCGCCGCCGCCGCCACACGCTCCTTTGTCTCGTCCGAGATCGCGTCATTATCCGCCAGCGCGCGCGACACGGTCGAAGCCGATACACCCGCCTCCCGCGCCACATCCTTTATTGTAGGTCTTGTCAAGCTCTCCCTCCTCACACGCCGCGCGTTCAAAAACACACAGCCCAGATCTATTTTATGCAGTTTGTGCAAACGTTTGCATTGATAACATTGTATCATGACAATACGCGTTTGTCAAGTATAAAAAACATTATTTACATCATTTTGATCTGTAATGTTGTATAAAATAAATAATATTTTTTGTATGTATTATACAAATTGAACATTTTGTTTACATGCTGTATTGCTTTTGCTTATTTTCTGTAATATAATAGATCTAACAAGTTGGTATCAATCAATAGAATAAAGGAAGTTCATCATAAACTCAGTTTGAATACGTGAGAAGCTCTTGCTGAAGGTCGTACCTCATGCGGTATTTGCCATCGATAATTGATGTAATTCTATGATACCTTCAAAAGTTATGGAATTCAAAAAAATAGGTTACACCGAAATATATAACGAAACATAAGGAGTGATAGCATGCTTACAATAAAAGAGATCACAAAAGCGGCACAGATCGTTGCCAATGAATTTCCCATCACAAAAATAGAGCTGTTCGGCTCATACGCCAATGGAACGAATACTCCTGACAGCGACGTTGATCTGCTTGTCGAATTTACGACAAGATCTGTATCTCTCATAACACTGTCCAGAGTAAAGATCCGTATGGAAGAATTATTGAACACTCCGGTTGATGTAATACACTCACCAATACCCAAAGATTCTATAATAGAGATAGATAAGGTGGTGCCGCTTTATGCAGCGTAAGGACAGAGTTATTTTAAATAAGATCATTGAAGAGCTTGATATAGTTATAAATGCTATGCATAACAAAACATTCGAAACCTTCGACAGTGACGAATTGTTCAAACGCGGCATATGCATGACAGTCATAAACGTTGGTGAGCTCGTAAAAAACCTCTCAGCTGAATTTCGACTTGAGTACAATGAAATACCCTGGAAGGCTATAGCCGGATTTAGAGATATAGCGGCTCATAAATACAGAACTTTAGATATGAACGACGTATACGACACCGTCACTAATGATTTTCCGGCATTAAAAGAAAGTATTCTGAACATCTTATCGAAATAATATGATTTCAATACCGGTCGCATAAAAAAACACGCCGCCAATACGGCAATACCGACGATGCATACAGAGTGTTACTTATGATAAAATAACGCCCCAGACAAGCATTATTTTATCATAAAACACTTTTATCTCAAAATTTTCTGTGATATTAAAATCTCTTCATTTCTCGTATATCATGACATTTTCGTGACATTTCAAAGAAGATCAGCAAAATCCAAAAACAACAAAAACGGCTTAAACCGCATGGTCAAGCCGTTTTTGTATGGCACACCTGTAGTCATGATTTCCGAACACTTGTTTTTTTTACGGTCGATGCTGATTTCAGTCACAGAATTATGACTACTTCACAGAAAGAGGCATATTTTGATGCCTCTTTCTATTCCTCAATGCCTTGCTTATTTGTATCATTATTTTCAAATATAATGAGATTTAAGGAAAATAAATGAATTATCTTGTAAGCATATTCTCAACGATAATTTTTATTTCGTTGTCTTCATATCCTGCTCTGCGTAATACAATGCAATAATTTAAATGTTCTAATAATCTAATTGCATGTACAATCTTAACATCTGGCTCACATTCTCTTTTCTGATGAGCTAATGCATTCCTCCATATATTTGCGGCCTCAGCCAAGTCATCTATGTTGTATTCGAAAAATCCATCTAATACCTTTTCAAGGCTCTCCCAATAATCGTACCCCTTGTAAACTTTAATAATTATCTCCTTTAGCGAGATGCTTGGTCTAAGATTATTCTTCAGTCGT
>CAJFNT010000024.1 GCA_904395315.1 uncultured Clostridia bacterium | reverse complement strand
TACAGATGTGATATCAGGTCAATGGTATCTGAATCAGCTGTCGGTAAGTGATGAAGCAGATCCTGCGATACTTACGTATCAGAATGCGGAAGGTGCTGTCAAGGACAATGCTTCAGGAACTTGGACAGCTATAGCTAATATAGCAAGCGGAGGTTTGTTGACGGATTCTGTATACAGCGGAAGTCTCAACAGCTTTGTGGCTGTGTCAGGAAGAGGTCACAGGACATCGATAGTAAGCAAGGACGGTTCTGTTGCTCAGGGACCTGTTGTTTCGGGAGAAGTAGTGTGCAAAGCAATAGATACCAATGATGAGGTATTCATGCTTGCAGGACAGGATGGAAATATTTATACTGCTCCGGATAATGCGGATTTCAGTGGCGCATCGCTTGAGGTTGTTGTATCAGCAAACGGATCTGAGAATACATTGCCTTTGACAAATGTATTTAAGGCAGGAGATAAGTTTATTGCTACTGCTTCGGATAATTCAAACAGTGATGTTCTGGCAGTATCAAAGGATGCTGAAACTGGGAGCTATGAATATGTAACGGCAAGCAGTCTTATTGGTCCGGGAGAAATGGCTCCGGGAAGTACGGTAAATGTCTGCGTTGATGTTGATAACCAGAAAGATGAGATCTGTAATCTGACACTTATAGCAGCTGTATTCTCACCGGAGGACAGATGTGTTCAGACAGAAACGATGGATGCTGTTGTAGAAGCTCGTGTTGACGAGACAGTAACAATGCCTGTGGTAATAAATGAGGATGTACCAGAAGGGTCAACTATGCGTTTGTTCGTATGGGATAGCCTTAATGGAATGGTTCCGCTTACAAATGTTTCGACCCCTTTCAATTAACGGACGGTCACAACATATATGTTTCCCCTGACGGCGATGACGCTGCCGGGGGGACATATGGAGAGCCGGTGCGGACGCTTGAACGGGCGATAGAGCTTGCGGAGAGCGGAAGCGGCGAGAATGAAATATGTATGCGAGGAGGCGTTTATTATGTTTCTAATACGATTAATATATCGTATTCAGGGGAATGGTACTCGCCTTTGCGTATAAGAGCATACGGCGGAGAGAAGGTCGTTATAAACGGTGGCTTTGACATAAAGCTTTCCGATATGACGGCGGCTGACTCCTCATTTACTGATAAAATAATCGATAAGCCCGCAGACGGAAAGGTTCTGCAGTATGATCTCAAAGCGGCAGGCATTGCCGATTACGGAGAGATATCCCGCAGGGGGCACCTTATCTCTGAGGAAAAGGAGGCTCAGGCGGAGCTGAGTCTTGGCGGCAGCATGCAGAAGCTTGCGGGCTGGCCGAACGATGGCTATACCGGTCTTATAAGACCGGAAGCCGGTTCGGATGAATACGGAGTGAGAACAAAAGAAGGAATAGCAAACGGATGCAGCTTTGCGGTGGATTATGACCGTCCGTCACTGTGGAGCAGGCAGGATGAAGCATGGCTGGCAGGTACGCTCGGTCCTAACTATGAGTTTGACTATTATCCGATGAGCCGTTTTGACAGTGATGAAAAACGCGTCTACTTAAGAGAGGGCGCGCTTGTTGAATATTATACCGAGCCGTATTACCGGTTTGAGAATATTCCGGAGGAGCTTGACGCTCCGGGAGAGTATTACATAGACCGTGAAAACGGTATGCTCTATTATTATCCAGCGGAGAATGCGTCCGAAGATTCGGTGCTGACGCTCACGATGTCAACTCAGAGCAGAGAGAATGACGGAGTGAATTCGCTTTTCCGCCTTGAAGGCTGCAGCAATATGATCTTTGAGGGACTTACATTCAGAGGAAGCAGAGGCTCGGCGGTAACAGGAAGAAACAACAGCGGTATCAGTTTTATTGACTGTTATATAGACAGCTTTGGTGAAAACGGGATAAGAATGGATTTTTCCGATAGGATAACGGTGCGCGGATGCAGCATACACGATGTGGGGCAGGATGGTATACTGTTCTCAAACTGCGGAGGATACGCTGATCTTACACCGAACTTTAATATGGTATGCAATAACGATATATACAATTTTGCAAGGCTTGAAAGAAGCTATAAGACCGGGATCAATTTCGGTTACAGATGCGTGGGAGCAACTGCGGCGAGAAATCATGTGCATGACGGACCGCACGCAGGTATGATATTTTATGGTGTAAATAACGATATATACGGAAATGAATTCAATGATCTTGTAACAGAGTTCAGTGACATGGACGCTATATATGTAAATAACTCCTGCTATCCGTGGGAACGCGGAAACAGGATACATAATAATTATTTCCATGATATAGGCAGAAGTTCTATGAATGGGAAACATCAGATAAATGTAAGAGCGATCCGCACGGATAATAAGGGATGCGGATTGAACATTTACGGAAATCTTTTTTACCGAATAGGCGATGAAGGATCCGGTACCGGAGCAAATAACGGGATCGGAGCTATTACGGCAGAAGGGACGAGAAATAAGATAATAAACAATTTGTTTGTGGACTGCACAGAGGCATACTCAAATTCACAGAGGTATCGGGTCATTGAACCTGCGGATGACGGGACGCTTTACGCGGATACCGATATGATAAACGGTGTTTCCGCCGCGGTGTTGAAAGAACAGATGGAGGGATATCTTCCGGTATACGGAAAGGCATTCCCTGAGCTTTATGATTTCTTTTACGAGCATCCGAATATGTCGAAAACAAACGAATTTAAGAATAATATAGTGATAAATATAGCGTTTCCGCTGAGTGAATATAACGGTGCACAGAATGCGGAAGGCTATAGGGGCGCAGAGGAGCTTGTGTATGCATCGGGAAATTATGTGAGCGATGAAGATCCGGGCTTCGTATCTTACGCCGATGGAAATTTTGAATTTTCACAGGATGCTTCGGTACCTGTGGAGTCGTTCCCGGATATAAGGATGGATTCCTTCGGGACGATAAAATAAAGAACCTTATTTAAGTTTCCGGCGGGCAGATGCCGTGCCGGGGGCGGAACGGTCACCTAAAAATCTATTTTAATGGAGGGATGCAGGGTGAAAAAGACAGCTTTGGTTCTCGCTTTGGCAGCGACGCTCCAGCTGACGGCAACAGCCGTTATTGCGGACTACACGGATGTGACCGGTCACTGGGCAGAAAAATTCATTGACAAACTTACCGATGAAGGCATCGTTCAAGGGGATGACGGAAGCTTCAGACCCGACAGCTATGTTAATGTAGATGAGTTTTTAAAGATGACTGTCACAGCGATGGGCATAGATGTCACACCGCAGCAGCAAAATTGGTCTGAGCCGTACATAAAAGCGGCTCTTGACCATAAGCTGATATATTCTGATGAATTCGACAGCTACAGCAGACCGATCAAGAGAAGCGAGATAGCTATGATATGTGTGAGGGCGATAGGGGCTGATCAGGTCACAGGAGATCAAAGAACAGCGCTTATTTCGAAGATATCAGATTATTATGACATATATAACAATGAAAAAGAATATGTGCTTGCCGCTTATGCCAATAATCTTCTTTACGGATATGAAGATAACAGCTTCAGAAGCAACAGCAGCACAACAAGGGCGGAGGCATGTGTGATAATATCCCGTATGATGGATGCGGGCGGATTTGAGATACCGGGAACCGAACCGGGAGGCGGCATCAATATAGGAAACTTGTTCTACATATCACCTAATGGTGATGATTCAAACAGCGGAACGGAAGACAAGCCGTTCAAGACGCTCGAAAAGGCGCGTGATGCTGTAAGGGATATGATATCATCGGGAACTTATCCGGAGGACGGAGTTACCATATACATGAGAGGCGGAGATTACACGCTCAGCGGTTCGTTTGAACTGACAGGACAGGATTCAGGAACGGCTGACGCTCCGGTAACATATATGTCCTACCCCGGTGAGACAGCCAATATTACAGGAGGTACCAAGCTTCCGTACAGCGAGTTTGAGCCTATAGCGGATGATATGGCGGCAAAACTTATAGATAAGTCTGCTGCTTCAAGTGTGTTGCAGATAGATCTCGGAAGTCTGGGGATCACCGATCTCGGTGAGCTTTCAAGACGGGGATATCTTATAGCTTCTGGCCAGCTTCCGCAGGCGGAGCTTTATATAGATGGAAGCCGGCAGCAACTTGCAAGATGGCCGAATTCTGAATGGGTAGGTACCACCGGAATAGTACGGAGCGGAGCAAGATCTCAAACAGGAGTTTTGGAAGGTGCAGTATTCAATATAGATTATACGCGCCCAACACAGTGGAAGACTAATATAAACGAGATATATACCGCAGGTGTTCTCGGACCAAACTATTTCTACGGATATTTCCCGATAGAGAGCATAGAGCCCGGTCAGATAACGCTTAAAGAAGGTTCGGTAACAGATTATTACTCGAAGCATTTCATACGATATGAAAACATATTCGAGGAAATAGATGAGCCGGGCGAATACTATATAGACCGTACGACCGGAATGCTTTATTTGTATCCGGACAGCAATTTCAGCGAAAACAGCGACATCATGCTTTCAATGACCTCGGAGAATCTAATATCCGGATCGGGAGTGAAAAATGTAACGTTCAAAAAATTGAAGATCGGTGGGAACCGTGCCGGAGCAATACGAGTTACAGACACAGATAACTTCGATGTAGTCAATTGCGAAGTTTACGGCACAGGCACGAATGGAGTTTATATAAGCGGAACTAACAGTTCAGTAAACGGGTGCCTTATCCATGACATTGGTTCTACCGGAATTAGCATGTCGGGCGGAGATTATACGAACAGAGTATCAAGCGGAAATTCGATAACAAACAATCATATATATAAGGCTGCACAGATCGAGAGGTCTTATCAATCGGGAATACTGCTCGGATATCAGTCTGTGGGGATCAAGGTAAGCCATAATGAGATACATGACATGCCCCATGCGGCGCTTATAATCTACGGACCCGATCACACGGTGGAATATAATGATATATATGATGCTGTCAAGGAGTTTCACGACATGGATGCGATATATATGAACGTATATCAGTATCCGTGGGAGAGAAATGTGGTGATAAGGAGAAACTTTATCCATGATCTCGGACAGCAGACCTTTACTGAAAAGCAGATGAATGTGGCTGGTATCAGAACAGATAACCACGGAAACGGACTGCAGGTACTCGAGAATGTATTCTGGAACATCGGTTATGAGAATGCGAACGGAATACGCGGCATATGCGCTCAGGGTATTGATAATGTTATTAATTACAATATATTCGTTGATACCTCAGGCACGTATGAAGGCGAACACACATATAACCCTGACGCTAAGTGGGATGTGCAGTCAGAGAGTGTAAAACCGATATATGACCAGTGGCTCATATACAGTCCGAAATATTCGGAACAGAATCCGGAGGTAGCATCGTTCTTCGATCGTCATTATCTGGCTTATCAGAAGGGGAATTCGTTTAAAGGCAACGTTGTTGTGAACATCAAATTCCCGTTGAGTTCATTGAACCAAACTCAGTCGAGCGATGGATTCAATGCAAGTGATCAGCTCGTTGATTCGGCGGATAATTATGTAACGACATCGGATCCGGGCTTCGTGAACTATTCTGGAGGAGACTTTACATTGAAGCCGGACAGTGAAGTATTCAGCAAGATACCGGACTTCCCGGAGATCGACTTTAATAATATCGGTATTGAAGACGGCGCTGCCGTGGGAGTACAATAGAAAGGGTGAGTATATGAAAACAAAATTACTGTCACTTATATTGAGCGGAGCTATGCTTTGCGGCACGGCGGCCTTTGAGCCGCCGCAGGCCGAGGCCGCGGCGCTTGATCTGGGCAATTATACATTTTACGATGTGGCATACAGCCCGGAACTCGGAGTATATATGGCTATGGCTAAGGACATGACTAGCGGTTCTAATCCAAGCCGTGTATACACATCAACGGATTTGGAACTTTGGACCATGACGAGAAGCGATGCGAGCGCTATACATTATGCAAATAAAGAAACGAGACAGCAGCTTTTATGGTGGGAGGCACAGCAGGTATTCGTTATGCAGCTTTCAGACCGTATGCTGATATCGCACGACGGCAATACGTGGGAGGCTGTTGCTTTGCCGGAGGCAAATGGTTCAAACGTAACGATCACAACAAACGGTGATGTTTTGATCATGTCCGGAAAGAATACTATAAGAGTATTCAAAAATCTGGATGAGGTCTATGCGGAATTCAGCATAGATGAAACTCCTGACAATAACACATACAGCAAGGCTATAGGTGTTACTTCAGCAGAACCTTATACGTATGTCATAACAGACCAGTACAGAACATGGAGATCTGAAAACGGAGAGTCCGTAACGATGGGAGACAAAGATATTGGTGCGCATCCTTACGATATGATCTGGTCGGACGATCTGAATGGATGGCTTGTTGTAAACGGTACAACATCGTTGAGGATGATGTCTGCGAATGAGATCACGTGGGTAGAGTTTGCTTCAATGCAGCTTTCTGACGGCACGGTGAATACGGCGAAGTATACAGCTGCGGGCGTCGGAGACGATTATATTATCGCCGGTACCGATAACGGCAGACTCTATATTGCGCCGGATGACAGCAGCTCGCTTACAACAGAGGTACAGTGGGAGATAGCCCAGCCCGGATATGGTGATGAACTTACGGAAGAAATAAGAGCAATAAGGAGTATCGGAGATGGCAGATTCCTTGTGGCATCGGAGAAAAAACTGCTTTTGCTCGAAAATGACGGTGAAGGCTGGAAATACTACGATACAGCCGGAGGAGATATAAGTATTGATACAACAAGGGTCGAGATCCCGGAAAGCGGATCTGTTGAGATACCTGTAGAGCCGGTGAATCTTAATTACAAGGGTGAAGTATCGGACGATCCAATAGTAAATTTTGAACTAACATCGGAGCTTCCTGACGGTGTCGAATATGAAGATTCCGGACTTTCGGGAACTCTTATCGTTGACAGCTCGACGCAGGGAGGTCATGATATTGTTTTCCATGCGGAAGCTGAAAATGGATTTGAAAAGGATATTACTATAACGATAGTTGATGCTGATCATATAGAGATACGTGGAAGCGATGCTATGGTCGTTCCGTTGGAAGGTGAAGATCCGGAGACATATACATATACAGCAGCTGTGGTAGGAACTGACGGACAGGATATGGCAAGAGAAGTTTCACTGGAGCCGAAGGAACTGCCTGCGGGATATGAATACGATAAAGAAACAGGAGTTATTACGATATCCGGCGGTGCAGACAGTTATGATGTAGTGCTTGAAGCGGTTGCTGTCAACAGTCCTGATGACGTTGCTGCAGCACAGAAAATAGTTTCGGCTTCGCTCAGAGCGCCGAAATCTGCAGAATTCGTACTCGGAGATGCAGCTGTGTATATCCCTGACGCCGAGACGGAGGAATTTGAATACTCTGTTAAGTTTTATGATCAGGTAGGAGGAGAGATGCCGGATGTTGATGCTGTTTGGGCGATAGAGCCGCTTGAGATAGAGCAGATCGACAATGTGTCTATAGATCCTTCTACAGGCGTTTTGACAGTTGGTAGCAGCGCCGTGCTTGGAACTATAAAAGTTATAGGAACGGCCGCGTCTGATGAGAATGTTAAGGCGGAGATGACCGTAACGCTGCAGTATACAGATCTGAGAAAAGCACAGGAGGACCAGGCTGAATTTACGATGGACACTTCTGAGCCGATAACAGATGATCTTGAGCTGTTAAATAAAAGGACATTCGGCAGCACTATAAGGTGGCGAAGTTCCGATGAGGAAATAATCACAACGGAAGGTAAAGTAAGCAGACCGAGCCGAGAGGATAAAGAGGTCACTTTCACTGAAGTCGTAACAAACGGTACGGCGACGTTGGAGAGAAAGTTTGAGCTCGTTGTGAAGAAAGCCGATAATCTTTTTGAGAACGGAGATATTGAAACAGGAACAGCCGAAGGCTGGGAAGCTACGGAAGGAGCGGTGCTCACTGCGGGGGAAGAAGACGGATATTCCGTTCTCAGCGTGAGCGGCGGAAGTGTATACCAGAAGATAACGGCAACTAATAACAGCAGCTATGCTGTTGAGGCGAATATAAAAGCTCCGAAGCAAAGTGTGATAAAGTTGGTTTCGGAGAAAGCAGGTGTTTTGGTAGAGTTTACTTCAGACGGCGAGTGGCAGGATATCAAGACTACCTATGATTACAGAGATCAGAACAGCAGCTTTGAAGACACGATATATATTGAATGCAGCAGTGATTTCACAATAGATCATGTAACTGTCTATGAGATCACGCTGGAGCTTAATGAAGTGATGGCAGCCGTGAATAAGGCAAAGTATTCTAAGGATGATGACGATATAGACGCTGCCAGAGAGCTGGTAGAAGCATTTTATGATCTGCCAATAAAAGAAGAGCTTCTTTCAGAACTTGATAAGATCTCTTCATCTGATGATGACGATGATGATAAGCCGGGCGGCGGATCAGGTGGTTCCGGCGGTGGCGGAGGCGGCGGAGGCGGTTCCGCAGGCGGAACTAGGCCGTCGGATGTTGAAGACACAAGTCATGTGAACGATGCGGTGCCTCCGTCAGGCAACAATGATACGGAGTCTACAGAAGACGCGCTTGACACGTTCCTGCTCCACTTTAAAGATATGAAGACGCATTGGGCAAGAGAAGAAGTTGAATTTCTCGGAGAGCTGGGGATAATCACAGGTGATGAGAACGGAAACTTCCGGCCGGATGATAAGATAACAAGAGCGGAATTTGCAGCTTTGACAGCGCGTACGATAGGTCTTTCGGAAACACCGTATGAAAACAGCTTCTATGATGTTGTATCTGATGACTGGTATTCCGGATGGGTTCAGACCTGCCGCAGCAATAATCTTATGAACGGTTATGACGGGCTGTTCAGTCCGCAGCGCAATATAACCAGAGAAGAGATAGCAAAAACTGTGGTTTCCGCATATAATCTCAAATCGGGAACTCAGCTTGAAAGAGGAAAGTCTCTTTACTTCAATGACCTTGATGAGATAAGCAGCTGGGCTTATGATTATATAGCCGAAGCAGCGGACAAGGGTTTTGTAAACGGAGTTACGGAAGAGCTGTTCGTGCCGAAGCGTGAGGCAACGAGAGCAGAGGCTGCTGTGATGCTCAAACGTGTTTATGATGAGCTCAACGGGACCGGAGAAAGTGAGGAGCCGGCAGAGACTGAGACACAGCAGACAAATACGGATGACACTGAGGACAGCGGTGAGACGTCTGCAGAACAGTAATAGTGGAAGGAGATGAGTGCATGAAAAGAATATTGAGTGCTTTTATGGCATTGATATGCTTTGCTGCGCTGACGGGTGCAGCGTTTGCCGAGGATACAGGAGATGCGGCAAATGATAACGCGACCGAGACTGTGACCGATATAGCCGGAGGAACAGATGTTGAAGCAGCATCAGACACGGCTGACGGGACGGACAGCGAGACCGCATCTGACGGAGCGGAGGCTGACGTTTCGGAAGATACGGAGGATGATACTGAGAACAGTCCACTGACGGAAAAGCAAAGCGAAACGGTTGCGCTTCTAAATGCCATAGGAGTATTGCCTGATATTTCGGATGAGGAAGCATTGCAGCAGATAACAAGAGCAGATTTTGCAGAGATTGTTGTAAATATGCTCGGTGGAGCTGACGAGCTTACAAGCTCTCCGAGGCGTATATATACTGATGTTTTGCCGGAGGATCCGGCAGCGCCGAGTATTGAATATCTTTATGACAAGGGTATTATGATCGGATACGAAAACGCTGAGTTCAGACCACAAAATCCGATAACTGTAAGTGAAGTATTGAAGGTAATGATAGTTATAACGGGCTATTCTGTTTATGCTGAACAGTCCGGAGGCTATCCTGACGGATATTATGCGCAGGCAGTTGCAAGCGATATGTTGAGCGGTGTAAGCGGAAAGATAGCGGAGAGCATAACTTGGGTCGACATTGCGGAAATTGCGCGGAACGTGCTCGAAAGCTCAAATTATGTAAGCATTGCAGAAATAAACGGTAACGGAACGACATATACCAGTGAGAACGGCGAGGAATTTATGAGCCGTACTCTCGGTATATACAGATACACCGGAGTAGTGGAAGGCGTGGGTGACACCATGCTTTCCGGTTCAGGTGACAGTTGCGGTGACGGTAACTGCGTGATAGGAGGAGATACTCTGCTCACCGGAGATGTTGATGTTATGCAATATCTCGGAATGAAGGTGCAGGTATATTATCTGGCGGATGAGTACAACGGATATACAGTGCTTCATATCATACCATCCAGAGACAATGATGTTTTAGCGATAGATGATTCTGATATAAGTGAAGCCACAACCATGTCTTCTGTGCAGTATTATGATAATAACAGAATGAAAACCGCGAGGATATCGGATGATGCATTGTTTATGTTCAACGGAAAACGGCTCGATGTTGTTTCCGATGAAGATATCAAAGTAGGAAACGGCTCACTGAAGCTTATAAGCAATGACAATGACAGCTCATATGATATAGTTATTATTACATCCTATGAGACTTATATTGTAGATAAGGCTGTGTCTGCGGATTGCATAGTGAATCTGAAATATGGAAAAGGATCGTTTGATCTTGATGATGACTATGTTACCACATATTATCTTGACGGAGAGAAGGTAGATTTCTCAAGCATAACATCAGGTTCTGTGCTTTCGATAGCTTTCAGCAGAAACACTGCGGGCGATGTTCTTGCAGACGTTTATATATCGAATAATCAGGTAACAGGAGTAGCTGTAAAAGTTTCAAACGGCGATGACGGATCGGTCGAGCTGGAAGACGGAAATAGATACGAGTATACCGATGAATTCATAAGGCGTATCGAAGAGGGCGAAAGCAGCACATATACGCCTGAGCTTAATTCGGAGGGAACATTCTATATAGATTATTTCGGCAAGCTTGCGGCATACACTTTGTCTGTATCGTCAAAGAATTACGCTTATGTAGTTAAATGTTGGTATGATGATATCACGGAAAAGGGAGCCATAAGACTATTTACGAAAGACGGAGAGTTCAAGGATCTTGATATAACTGATGATGTAAGAATAAATGGTGAAAAAACAGATAAAAGTCAGATCGTGTCAATACTTGAAAAAACGGGTGAAGCAGTTGAAGATGAAGAGACAGGTGAGAAGACAATAACAGTAAATCAGCTTGTTATATACAGTGACAGGGAGGACGGTACCCTTTCAAGTTTGCAGACGGCGGTGGATAAGACAGCGGAGAATTATTACATAGCAGCAGAAAATGAGTTCGTGTTAAATGCGCATCCTATCAATGCCAATACGGGAAAGGCGGGTGGACTCAGATTCTATAAAGGAAACGCAGAAAACAGACCGCTCAGTTTTATAGACGGTTCAACGATCCATTTCAGCATTCCGACGGATAAGTCGCGTGAGAAGTCATATAAGGTGGAAACAAAGCTTTCAACGACAGATGTAAGCCTTCCCGCTCCTGTATATGTATATGATGCCGGCAATGGAGGAGCGATCGGCGCAGTGGTATCAAATACAGAGTCTTCATCAGATCTTGGCACACCTGTAATAGTTGATAAAGTGCTTGAAGCTGTAAATGACGAAGGCGATCCGGGCAGGATCATACAGTTTGTCGGAGGACAGAGTGTATTTGCAGGAGAAGAGGTAACGTATACTCAGCCGGAGGGCAACTGGAATTCGATAGTTGATTATTCAAATGTTACGATAGATGATCTTCAGCGCGGAGATGTTATCCAGTATACAACGGCAAATGATCAGGTCGATCAGCTCAGGGTGCTCGTAAGAGTCAACGATATAGGCGGTATAAGAATAGACGGAGAGAATATAGCAGAGAGCGGAAATATGATAGCTGATGTTATATCCGTGTCAAGCAACGGAAGAACAGCGTTGGTTAAATATGTGAACAACACAGGAAGCACGATCTATCAGACGATGCTTGTAAACGGCACTACATATCGCTACGACAGTTCATCGGGACAGGTTTATAATTCATCATCTTCCGATCTTCAGGAGGGCGACAGAGTTCTTATCAATTCCTTCTGGTGGTCACCGAAACTGGTGGTGATATTCAGATAATAATATCATTAAGGAGCCGCGCACGGCTAATATGCGCGGCAAAGAAAATATAAAAGAAAAGGAGAAAGACCAAATGAAGAAATTTAAGCATTTTGGAAGAAAGATCGCCGCTTTGGTATCTGCATCTGCTTTGATGCTGGCAGCAGGCGGCTGCGGCGGCGGAACTGGTGATACCGCTTATACAGCGGATGATCCGAACGAGCAGGTAACGTTGAAATGGATATTTGTAGGCCCCGGTGAGCAGAAAGATTCACAGAAAGTATGGGATAAGTTCAATGAGGAGCTTGCAAAATATTTGCCTAACACAACGGTAGAGTTTCAGTGTGTAACATCTGCGGATTACGCTGAGAAATGGAAGCTGGCAAGTGCGTCGCAGGAGAATCTTGATATTGTATGGCATGGGTGGATGATACCATATGTAAGCGAGGTCAAGAAAGGCTCGTACATGGAACTTGATGAGCTCATAGATAAGGCGGCTCCGGAGCTGAAGGAAGCGATACCAGATAAATATCTTGATAAATCACGTGTGGACGGAAAACTTTACAGCATACCTTGTATGCAGGAGATGGTATCATATGTATCGTCGCTTGATATTCCGATAGATCTTTACGAGAAGTATAAGGATCAAATCAATGTAGAAGAACTGGCAAATTTCTTCTCTTCAAAAGAAACAATGGATAAGGAATGCTGGGACAAGATCGAAGAGATCATTAAGATGTTCAAGGACGGCGGAGACCTCACAAGAGGCGTATGGGGATTTGAAAATCACGTTGAAAAGGGCTATGAGTGGGTAACAAATCCATATAAGATAAAAGCATCAGGCGATGATTATACAGTAACAAATCTTTACAGAACACCGGAATATGAAACATTTGTAAATGTATATTCAGATTGGTTCAAGAAGGGATATATAAGACAGGATGCTCTTACTGCTGAAAATGTTGGCACTGAGGATTATGATCTCAAGGGAGGCGGAAGCTATCTTGTCGGACAGGGCTATATGCCTACGCAGTCGGAGATAGACAGCAAAGCTGCGTCAGGTTCAACAGCGTACGTAAAGATACCGTTCGATAACTGGCATTACATACCATATGCGGCTGCGGCGTCAAATACCGCTATATCGATCAATTCGGAGCATCCCGAGAGAGCAATGAAGCTCATAGCTCTTATGAACACAGAAAAGGGCAAGGATCTTTATAATCTTTTGGTTTACGGTATAGAAGGCGAACACTATACAAAGATAAATGACAATGAGATACAGCCGATAGGCTATACCTCACAGCCGACATCAGACAGTCCTTACGGTCAGTATGACTGGGCGATCGGAAATACGTTCAACGGATATGAGATATATCAAGAGGATAAGAGCTTGACTCTTCAGAATTCATTTATACAGAGCGTAAATGACAACGCTGTGGATTCAAAACTCCGTGGTTTTACTCTTGATACTGATCCTATAAAGATGGAGCTTACACAGGTGCAGGCGGTAATGGGTGAATACACGAAGTCACTGAATTCAGGTGCTGCTGCGAATGCGCCAGAGCTTTATGGAGAGTTTGTGGAAAAACTTAAAGCTGCCGGGGATGATAAGATAGTGGAAGAGATACAGCGTCAGATAAACGACTGGCTCGCGTCAAAGGATCAGCAATAAAACAATAAGTAAATTATGTATGCCGGGGGCGCAGATGCGCCCTTCGGTGTGCGAGTGATTTTATATGAAGGAGGGAAAGCATGGCACGCATATTAAAAAAGACTGCTGCAGTGATTATCGCGGTCGCAGCGGCTCTTCAGTCGACAGGTTATGCCGCATTGCAGAGGGAACCCGAATTTTCAGATCTTACTGATCATTGGTCAAAGTCGATTATCATGCGTCTTAACGGCTATGGTATAATGAACGGATATGATGACGGAACGATACGTCCCGATGCCAATGTCAGTGTAGCTGAGTTTCTGACGATGATAGTTAAGTCTCTGGGGTATACGCCGGATGCAGCTGAAACTGAGGGCGGTGGAGCATGGTATTCTCCGTATGTTCAAAAAGCTGTAGAGATGGGGCTTATCGAACCGGATGAATATACTGATTATGATGCGCCGATAACAAGGAGCCAGGCAGCAAAGATAATAGCAAATTCGTTTTCAGATACCACAGTAGCCGATGAGAATGCTGTGAAAGCTGATATATCAGATTATGCTCTTATCGATGATTCATACAAGGATTATGTTATAGTAGCTTACGACAAAAAGATTGTAAACGGTGATCATAACAATAATTTCAATCCTAACAGCAATGTTACAAGAGCTGAAGCAGGGGTCATGGCTGTAAGACTTATTGATGAGAACGGAGGCATAGTAACGCCAGGAGGCGGAACAAGTGTCGGACCGGGCAACGGAACAGGCGGTACAGTGACTGCATCAGCAGCGCTGTATGTATCTACTGACGGAAACGACAGCAATGATGGAAGTGAGGGAGCTCCGTTTGCTACTGTGGCAAAAGCCAAGGATACCATACGTCAAATGAATGCCTCGAACTCGTTGCCGGAGGGCGGAGTTACAGTATATTTAAGAGAAGGCACTTATTATATGGATGAGGGCTTGACCTTTACCGCAGAGGACTCTGGAAAAGAAGGCAGTGTAATAACTTATACTGCGTATCCGGGTGAGGATGTAACGATCTCAGGTCAGGTTCCGATCGAGAAGAGCTGGTTTGAGCCTGCCGATGAAGAAGGCAAGAGTGTAATGATAGATAAAAATGCGGCTGAAAAGGTCCTTATGGTAGATCTTAAGGCGCATGGTATAACCGATTACGGAGAGCTGAGCACAAGAGGATATCATTACTTTAACAAAGGACGTTACGCTCAGGCAGAACTTATTGTGAATGATGAGAATCAGACACTTGCACGTTATCCGAACAGCGGGACCATATCTGTACCGACAGATAATGTGGATGCCGAGAACTTCGGGTTTATATATACGGATGACAGAGTATCTCAGTGGAAGGATGCTAAAGACGGATATATCACAGGAACTATATCCATAAACTATGAGAATAATACGTATCCTATAGAGAACATAGATACATCCAAGAAACTTCTCACTATAAAAGAAGGACGTATAAACACGTATTATACCAATGGGTGGTTCTTCGGACAGAACCTGCTTGAGGAGCTTGATACTGAAGGCGAGTATTATATCGACCGTGATACCGGCAAGCTGTACTATTATGCACCGGATGATTTTGAGAGCGGAAATTATGAGATCGGCCTTTCAACTCTCAAGACGCCTGTATTCAATTTCAATGGTGCTTCATATGTGACTGTGAGCAACATAACGATGAAGGGCGGACGCGGCTATGCGGTACTCGGAACGAGCGCCGGCTACAGTATACCGAGCTTCTATGACTGGATGACAAAGGACAGAGGCGTATCGCTTGACGATCCGATGTTTGATAAGTCTTCAGACAATTCTGTATATATCGCGGATTTGGATAAGTACAAGGATGCTCAGGTGTTCCCTGGACATGTATGGGACGGATTCCTGGATGAAGGCGGCGGTGTAAATCATATTGAAGTCAAAAACTGCAATATTTTCAACTTCGGTTCGGGAGGAATAATAATAAACGGTACGAGTGTGCATCTTGACAGCAATCATATCAAAAATATAGGCGGAACAGGTCTTTATCTGAGAGGCGGCGATCTTGAAACGCTGACCCCGAGTGACAACACGATAATCAACAATAATATTCATCGTGTCGGCTATCTGCAGAAAGCGTATGTTCCTGCTATAGCGATGCACGGAGTAGCGATCCACGTTGCATACAACGATATATACGATGCGCCACACTGTATATTCAATTACCATGGCAACGATCACGTGATCGAGTATAATAAGATCCATGATGCAGTCAAAGAATGTCTTGATATGGATGCTATCTATACGCGAAACGAATATATGCCACAATGGCGTGGAACCGTTATAAAGAACAACTATATTTATAATATAGGAATATTCCCTGTAGGAGAATATACGAAGCAGCTCAATGTTTGTGGTATAAGAACCGATAACTATGGTCATGCTTTGCAGATATATAATAATGTATTTGCAAACATAGGAACAGATGGGGCAAATAATGTTATAGGTATCACAGCTCAGGGAAATGAGAATAAGATAACAGGAAATATATTTGTAGACTGCTCGGCTACGTTCCGCGGATGGGATACGTATACTCCGGGCGCCACATGGGATATGACGAATCAGGAGGAAAAGGATAGGGTCGAGCTTGCGGAAAAGTATGCGGCAAATCCTGTATTCGGAAACAAGTATCCTGAGCTTGCAAACTTCAGAAACGAGTATTACAAGTCAGTAGCTACAAACGTGTTCGACAAGAATCTTATAGTAAATATCAAGTTTGGACTTTCAAAGACCAATGGAACG